>JBEKGV010000439.1:0-4823 GCA_050012615.1 Acetobacteraceae bacterium
TACTACGAAGCGGTCGGCGCGCGGCACCCGCGGCCGATGCGCGGATTGCTGACGAGGCCCGAAGCATCGCGCATCGCCGACTTTCGCGCGCATGTCGACGCGGCGATGCTGCGTTTCCTCCCCCGCGCGTCCGGCGAGTCGTTACGCCTTGTCGAATTGGGCCTGCATCACGAGCAGCAGCATCAGGAACTGCTGGTCACCGACATGCTCGACGCATTCTGGAAGAATCCGCTCGCGCCGGCGGTAATACCCGGTTGGCGAGAGCCGGCTTGCGATCCTGGGCCGGCGCGATATCTGCGATGTACGGGAGGCGTGACCGGGATCGGGCATGACGGCGACGGATTTTGTTATGACAATGAAACTCCCGCGCACGAGACGCTGCTGCCGGATTTTCAAATCGCCGATCGGCTTGTGCGCAACCGAGAATTTCTCGCGTTCATCGACGAAGGCGGTTATCGCACGCCGTCGCTTTGGATGTCGGACGGTTGGGCCGCGGTTCAAAGCAATTCCTGGGCTTCACCCGCGCTCTGGACGCAGCGGGACGGGGCATGGTTCCAAATGGGTCCCGGAGGCCTCGCGCCTCTCGAGTTGGATGCGCCAGCGCGGCACATCAGCTGGTATGAGGCGGATGCGTTCGCCCGTTGGAGCCGGGCGCGGCTGCCGACCGAGTTCGAGTGGGAAGCGGCGTCGGATCACCCCGAGATCCGCGAACTCACCGGCCATGTGTGGCAATGGACCGACAGCGCCTACCGGCCGTACCCGGGTTTCCAGCCGCCGCCCGGCGCGGTCGGGGAATACAACGGCAAGTTCATGATCAACCAGATGGTGTTGCGGGGCGGCTCACTGGCCACGCCGCCGGGTCACACGCGCGTGACGTATCGCAATTTTTTCCACCCCGACAAACGCTGGCAGTTCACCGGCCTCCGGCTGGCCCAGGATGCCTGACAGGACATTCAATGACACTTGAGGATGAGGGTGGGCTGGATGGGTCCGCGGTTCTCTCTGGCACCCGGCCAGTGGCGAGAGATGTGGGGAAACCAGTGGCGAAACCAGTGGCGAAAGACGAGTCCGACGGGCGCGCGGCGAGCCGCGACACGGTCGCCGAAGCCGCTCTCGCCGGCCTGTTGGCACCGCGCAAGACGCTGCCGCCGAGTTTGTTCTATGACGAGGAAGGCTGCCGTCTGTTCTACGAAATAACGACGCTGCCGGAGTACTATCTCACACGGACCGAGTTTCGCTTGCTGCGAACCACCGTGCCCGAAGTGGCGGCGCTGCTGCCGGCGGGTGCCACTCTGGTCGAGTACGGCGCGAGCGACGAGACCAAAGCCGAAATGCTGTTGAGCCAAACCGTCGCCGCGTCGCGGGGGGAAACGGTGTTCCGGACCTACATCCCGATTGACGTCGCCGCGCCGGCGTTGCGGGCGATGCGCGAACGCCTGGCGGTGAGCCGCCCAGTACTATCGGTCGAGCCGGTGGCGGCGGACTTCATGCGGCCGATCGAGCTGCCCGACCGGGAGGGGGAAACCGCGATCATGGGTTTCTTCCCGGGATCTACGATCGGCAACCTGGAACCGGGACCGGCGGTCGGTTTCCTCGGGCGGGCACGGGATACTCTTGGCCCGGAGGCGCGGTTCCTGCTCGGGTTCGACACTTGCCAGGACCCTGCCCGCCTGATCCCGGCCTATGACGATCCACAGGGGATCACCGCCCGGTTCAACCGCAACCTGCTGGTTCGGCTGAACCGCGAGGCCGACGCCACGTTCGACCCCGAGACGTTCGCTCATCGGGCGATCTGGAACGAAGCCGAGAGCCGGATCGAAATGCACCTGGTCAGCCGGGCGCCCAGTACGGTCATGGTGGCCGGCCATCCCGTCCATTTCGCCCGCGACGAGTCGATCCATACCGAGAACAGCTACAAATTCGCGCCGGAGCGGATGCGAACGATGGTCGAGGCGGCGGGCTGGACGGTGTCGAAAACATGGTCCGATTCCAATGGATTATTCGCGATCTGGTTGCTGGACTGAAAGCCGAAGGCGAAATTTGATCGGTTCGGCGTAAAGCAGGGGCTGGTCAGGACGTCTGTTTCGTGCACAAACGCATGCATGAACCGCGGACTTGCTTTGTGCCTGACGCTGCTTCCCGGGTGCCTGACGCTGTTGCCCGGCCTGGCCGTGGCCCGAAACGCGCCACCGCCCAGCCCCGCGACCCAGTCGGGCGCCCTCACCCCTCCCGCGATGTGCGAGGCGGCGATCGCGAGTGCCGAGGCGGAAGCAAGACTGCCGACTCGGATTCTCACGGCCATCTCACTGCGTGAGTCGGGCCGGATCGATCCGGAGACCGGCCGGGTGCGGCCCTGGCCCTGGACGATCAACTTTCAGGGCGTCGGGCATTTTTTCGAGACCAAGCAAGCCGTGATCGCCGCGGTTCAGCAAATCCAGGCGGCGGGCGGCCAGTCGGTCGATGTCGGCTGCATGCAGGTCAACCTGATGCACCATCCGGACGCCTTCGCGACCCTGGAACAGGCGTTCGATCCGCAGGCCAATGCGACCTACGCGGCACGATTCGTGACCGATCTGTTCGCGTCGTTAGGCGACTGGGGAACAGCGATCGCCGCGTATCATTCGCGTACTCCGGGCGTGGGCGAGCCGTATCGCGACCAGGTTGTCGCCAACTGGAACCCCAAGGATCCCGCGGTGCTGGCGAAGCTCACATTCGCGCCGCTGCCGGCCCTCCCGAGAGCGACCCCCGGTTCGCCCACCATCTATGTCCCGTTCGCGCAGCCTGGGCCGATCCAGATCAGTTCGAACATGGCCTATCGGGCGTTCCTGCCGACGTCGAGCAATTACCAGGCGTTCCATTCCATCACCGTCACCTATGCTGACTTCGCGGTGACCTCGAAACCGGTCAAGGCGCGCGGCCGGCCGCTCGATCTTCGGCTCAGTCAGGGACTGGAGAGTTCGGGCCGCGCACTGGTGGTTCCGAAGGGGATCATCGAGGCGCCGGCGGGTAGGCCCGTTGCCGCGAAACCGGCTGTGACGCGGCCGCGGGACAACGGGTGAGCAAAGCCACCGGCAACTTTTCTCGTCATGGCCGGGCTTGACCCGGCGATCGGCGAGGCACGTGCGGCGATAGGTGGCCGGGTCAAGCCCGGCCATGACGCATGAGTTGAGGTGCACGCCCCTTAAGTTAGCGCTCATGGGGCCTGACCCGGTCATGACGAAACCACTTACCCGGCCTTGGCGAGAAAAGTAGGCTGACCGTTCGAGGCTGGCGCGGCGTCGCGCGATACGGTTGGATAGCGCGTCACCGACGGGCAATCCCCCAATGCCAGACCCCATCTTCGATCCGGACGCCGGCGAGGAACTCGCCCTATCTCGCACTCAGGCCGGTCAGCGTCCGGTGGCGGAGGCCACGGGACGGGACCGCGGGATCGGCCCGTTTCCTCGCCTCGTCCTGCGAGGTGCCACCGTCATCGACGGCACCGGCGCGCCACCGATCGGACCGATCGACATCGTTGTCGAAAACGGCCGCATCGCCGAATTGCGCAAGGTGGGCGTGGCGAAACTGCCGATCAAACCGGAACGCCGTCCCCCCGCCGGAGATCATGAGATCGACTGTCACGGCAAATGGGTGACGCCGGGCTTTGTCGATTGTCACGCCCATGCCGGGGTGCCCTATCACGCCGCCAACGGCTGGGTGCCGCCGGTCGATTACGTTTACAAACTCTGGCTCGCGCATGGCGTGACCACGGTGCGCGAAATGGGGTCGATGAACGGCTTGTCCTGGACGTTGTGCCAGAAGGAGCGTTCCGCCGCCAACGAAATCGCGGCCCCGCATATCTTGGCGCATGCTTACTTTCCCGCCGTCAACGACATGCTGAAGGTGATCCATACCCCCGAGCAGGGCCGCGCATGGCTGCGTCGTGTGAAGGCGCGCGGAGCGGATGGAATTAAATTCTTCGGCGCCCCTCCCGCGATCATGCAGGCAGCGCTGGACGAATGCCGTCAGCTCGGGCTGCGCAGCGGCTGCCACCATGCGCAGATGGCCGTCACGCGCATGAACGCGCTGACGTCCGCGAAGTGGGGCCTCACCAGCGCGGAACACTATTACGGACTTCCCGAGGCTTTGTTCGAAAACCGCGTGGTGCAGAACTATCCCGCCGACTACGACTATAGCGACGAGTATTTCCGCTTCGCTTACGCCGGCCAGTCATTCGTTCAAGGCGCCGAACCCGGCAGCGCGAAATGGCGCGAGGTGATGGACGCGTTCCTGGCGCTCGATTTCACGTTTGTCCCGACATTCGGCATTTACGACGCCAATCGCGACCTGATGCGCGCGCGCCAGGCCGACTGGCAGCATGACTACGCGTGGAAGAGCCTGTGGCGGTACTTCCAGCCGCAGCGCGGCGGTCACGGTTCTTACTGGGTGCGCTGGACCACGGCCAACGAAATCGAGTGGAAGCAGAACTATCGAATTTGGATGCAGTTCATTAACGAATACAAGAACCGCGGCGGGCGCGTGTGCGCGGGCAGCGACTCAGGCTTCATCTATCAGATTTTCGGCTTCGGCTTCATTCGCGAGCTGGAGATGCTGCAGGAAGCCGGCTTCCATCCGCTGGAGGTGTTGCGCGCCGCCACCACACTTGGCGCCGATCTGCTGGGGATCGGCGACGAAACCGGCACCGTGGAGGCGGGCAAGCGCGCCGACCTGCTGGTGCACGACCACAATCCGCTGACCGACTTCAAACTGCTTTACGGCACCGGCGCGCTGCGGCTGAACGACGCTACCAACTCGACGGAGTGGCACCGTGCGTTACGGTATAC
>JBEKGV010000440.1:0-4817 GCA_050012615.1 Acetobacteraceae bacterium
CATCACCAGGTTTCTTTCATGTCCTGGCGCCGCCGGGACAGCATTAAAATTCCTCGCGAGTTGTGGGATCGCGCCGCAAACGCACTCGCCCATGCCGCGTGATTCGATAAAGTCCAGCTAAGCGCATGTGCGTTAATCCGTCCTGTACGAGAGGCCGAGTGCGATACGGATCGCGAGGCCGACAGCGCTTCACCCCTCATACTCAAGAACACTCAACCCGCCGTTGGTGTCCGTCACGTACAACGTGCCATCCGACGCCGCGAAAACATCCGTCGATTGCACCACGAGCTCCGCGCCAGGCCGAATATCGACGATCCGCTCCGGCGCCGGGGCAATGAAATATCCCACTTCCTTCGGTTCATGCGCGTTGCTGATGTCGAACGCTCGCACGCCCGCGTTGTGGTATGTCGCGAAAATCAACGACTCGCTTTGGAACGATCCTGGACGGTTCTCGTGCAAATTATGCGGTCCAAATTTACCGCCCTTGTTGCAGAAGTCGTCGCCCGTGGGCGTCGGCAGCGTGGCGATCGTCACAGGGTTCTCCGGCGCACGCACGTCCAACACCCAGGTGTAAGCGAGTCCTTTGGCGCAGCGATTGCTCGTCGCCTCGTCCGCCACCACGGCCAGGCCTCGTCCCGGCAGTGGCAAAGGGGTGTGGGTGCCCCCGGCGTATGGCGGCGACCAGTTGCGATGCGCCAGTAGCTTCGGCGCGACCGGGTCCTTCAAATCCATGATCGTCATCCCGCCGTCCCGCCATGCGGCGTACCCCAGATCGCCCGCGGTGATCATGTGGTGCAAAGCCCAGCGTTTGCCTTCGCCCCAGGATGGCGTTTCGCCACCGGCACGATGCATTCCGGGGAACCACCAGCGCCCGACCAGTTCCGGTTTCGTCGGATCCTTCATGTCGATCACCGCCAGGATGTGATCGATGAATCCATCCAGATGTGCCGATGCATAGGCGTAACGTCCACCCACCCACCAGATACGATGCAGCCCAATCCCCTCGATCGGCATGAACCCGATTTCCCGAGGCGCTGCCGGGTTGGCCAGATCGAACACCCGCATCCCCGCCGCGAAACTCCGCTCGCGCTTGCTGAAACTGTCGGCGAGCGACTTGCCGAAATAGTCCTGCTCTTTCTCGTATTGCTGCAAAGCCCAGACGTTCGCCGCGTTTACCGCCAGCAGCAGCCCATCATGCACCTGGATATGGCTTGCCCGCGTATTCGGAGGGCAGGCGATGAATTGCACGGGCTTTGGCGCGCGCGGATCGGCCACGTCGATGACGGTGATCCCGTCCGAGAACATGTGCCCGACGTAAGCGTGATTGCCTACGACCATGACCTGCACACCGTCCGGCCTGCCGCCTTGGTCGGTATGACCCAGCGACCGAATACGATGCGCGTTGTTCATGATGGTCTCCATGGTTGGCGAGTTGCCGTCATTCCTGGCCCCGACCTTACCACATGGGCGCACCGCCGCGAGCCGCCGGCATGGCACCAGAATCGTTGAAGCGCGACACATCCCGGCATCATGGTCGGGCCCGACCCCATAAGCGCTAAATTCAGCCGGCTTTTGGCGGACATCCCTACAACACACCCGTCATCCCCCGGCTCGTCCGGGGGACCAATCGCGGCACCGTGCGGTTACAGGTGGCCCGGACCAGCCGGGCCATGACGTTTAAAGGGCAGTGCGATGCTCTCAACGACCTTATTTTAGCGGGCTTGACCCTGCCATCTCTTACACTGCGGTGCCGGCCGGATCAGGGCCCTCCATGACGGTGTAACGACCATGACTCGCGCTTACGACGATGGAGAGTACCAGCCCTATCCCTCAGGCGGAGCGATCTCGTCCAGTGCCACGCCGCGAGTCTCGGGGCCGATCAGGTTCACGGTCACGGCGGCGATGACCAATGCGGCGGCGACGCATGCGAAGACCGTGTTGATCCCGTAGCCCTGTTGAATCCACAGGATCGACGGGATGATAAATGCCGCGCCAAGCCGCCCGACCCCTTGTGCCAGTCCAAACCCGGAGGCTCGCGCGTTGGTCGGGAATACCTCCGAGCAAAAGATCTGCATCGAGTTGCCGGCCAGCTGGATGCAGAAAATCATGCAGAACCCGACTACCAGAAGGACCGTATCCGTGCCTGCGTTGACGAAGCCAATCGCGAATATCCCGGCGAGTACGAAGGCGGTGATCGACGTCACCTTCCGGCCAAATCGCTCGAGCGCGAACATCATGAAGATGCTGGCGCAGGGGAAGGCGAGCTGCATGCCAAGGACATAGGTCAGCGACTTGGTGATGGTCATGCCGCGGTCGGCCATCATGCTTGGCAACCAGGCGCCAAGACCAAGGGCCACACCGAAGAAAGCGACGAAGCAGACCATTCCCGCCAACACCCTGCCCCGATAATGCCGGAACACGACGGCAATGGGATCGCTGTGGCTGTCACTGGCGGCGTCCGCGATGAGTTTCACGCCCGCCGGCGGCCGCTTCATGCCCATTCGTTCCAGCAAATCGAGCGCGCGATTGCCATGGCCGTGGGTGGCCAGCCACCGCGGAGACTCCGGCAGCGAGAAGCGGAACACGAACACGATCAGCGCGCAGATGCCGATCACGATCCAGCAGCCCCGCCAGCCGAGCGAATCGCGGAAAGCCAGCGCGAACAGTGTCGTCAGCGGCCAGGAAAATGCGCCTCCGATCAGCTGCACCCCAGCGATGAACCGGCCGCGAATACGCTTCGGGGCATATTCGCCCGCGTAGGCGAAGCAGAGCGGCTGTTCCGCGCCCAAACCGATCCCGGCGACGAAACGCAGAGCCGCGAGCCAGATATAGTCGGGCGAGAATGCCGCGGCGATGGTCGCGACACCATAGAGCAGCAGATTGAACTGATAGACTGTTTTGCGGCCGAACCTGTCGGTGAACTCGCCCTGCGCCACGGTGCCGAGGAACAGACCGAACAACGTCGCGCTCGCCACGGTGGCGGCCTGCCCGGCGGTGGCGAAGCCGCTTCGCGTCATGTCAGGGATCAACGAGCCGAGAATCACGTAGTCGCACACGTCGAAGAAGTAACCGGCGGCGATCAGGGCGAAGACGCGATAATGAGTCGGGCTTAGCCGGGCATTGTCCATGGACGTGCCGACGAAGCCTTCGATCGTCTGGGCTGAAACTGTCGGGACTTCGATCGTCTGGGCCATGCGGTGTTTTCCTCCCCCCTGGTGCTATTCGCCGCTTTGGGAACAAGGTCCCACGCCGAGGAAGACGCGTCAATGCGCGTGAATGCCGGCAGGTCAGATTATTCACGTCCGGATTTCAATCGGTTAACGGGCAGAGGGCATTCCGCGAAACGTCGTGACAGCGTCCTCGCTCCGGTCCTACACACCGGCCCGACATGCCAGTTGACCCGCGCTACGACATGCTCGCCGCGTCCGCCGTCCTGATCGCGGGCGCACCAAGGTCGGGGACGTCCTGGTTAGGAAAGATTTTCGATAGCCATCCCGACGTGTTGTACCGGTTCGAGCCGGATTGGTTCGACGCGGATGAGGCGGACACCGACAGCGCCCGCATACGCGCGAACATGGCGCGCTGGCTTCGGAACCGAGATTCGCGCGCCGCCGGCAAACGGCCATTTTTCCCGAAATCCTGGCAAACCCCACCTGCCCGGCTGCTGCGCGCCTCCCTGATCTATGCCGAGGCGGCGGCCACCCGGATCGGTCTTCCAGCCTGGCCCGCGCCCGATCTCGGTGACATCGTTCGGGCCCGGGCAGTGATCAAGTCGGTGCGGCTCAGCGAGGGGTTGGGGGTCTTCGCTCGCGCCGTCCCGGAGGGCCGCGTTTTGCTGATCGTCCGCCACCCTTGCGGCCAGATCGGCTCGCTCATGCGAGGAACCCGGGATGGCAGGTTCGAGCTCGCCGAACCCGGCACCGACATGCCGTTCGATGAAGCCAGGACGTTGGCCTTCGCCGCCGGCCACGGCATCGACGAGGGCTCGTTCCAGCGCCTGCCCGACGCGGGGAAATATGCCTGGAGTTGGCGCGAGTTCAACGAAACCGCGCTGGCGTCGATCGCGCACCAGGCCAACGCGCTTGTCGTTGTTTATGAGGATTTGTGTGCCAGACCAATGGAAGAAGCGCGGCGGATCCTGGAATTCGCCGGCTTGCCGTGGCAGGCGCAGACTGAAACGTTTATTACCCGAAGCACCAATTATAACGGCGCGGCGGGGTATTACGCTGTGCTGCGCAATTCCGTCGCGGCAGCGGATCGATGGCGCACGGAGATGCATGCGGATGACCAGGCCGCCGTTAATACGGTGGTGTGCAGGTCCGGGTTGATCCGCTACTGGGAGGACCTTTCGAGGTGATGTCAAACGAGACGGATTGATGTTTGCGTGACATTCGCCGCGATCCGCGCCAGGATCGCGCTGTGAACGTCCTCGCACCACCAAAAGCTCGCCTGTCCGTTGAGATCGTTTACGACCTCATTTGTCCCTGGTGTTACCTGGGCGTGCGCCGGCTGCTGCGCACTTTTCGCCGCCGTCCCGATTTGCTGTTCGATCTGAGCTGGCGGGCTTTCCTGCTGAACCCCGACATGCCGCGCACCGGCATGTCGCGACCGGACTACGTGATCCGCAAATTCGGCGGGGAGGAACGTGCGAAGCGCCTCTACGCCTCCATTACCGAGCTTGGCCGGCGGGAGGGCGTCGCGTTCGCCTTCGATCGGATCCGCCGCACCCCTTCCTCGGTCGATGCACACCGGCTGGTGCGTTTCGCGGCCAGGTACGACCGCGCCGACGCGATGGTTGAGGCGCTGTTCTCGGTGCA
>JBEKGV010000441.1:0-4810 GCA_050012615.1 Acetobacteraceae bacterium
GCGGAGGTGCAGCCGCGCTGTCGGCCGCGGCCGACAGCTCCGCCAACCGCGGTTCGAACGGCCGGTCCGCTGGCTCGCCAGTGGACGCTGCCTCGACAAGTTCTGGCCCGACAAGTTCTGGCCCGACGAGTTCCCGCGCCGGGGAACGCAATGGTTCGGGTGCCGGCGGCGGCCCGGCTTCGATCGGCACGGGCCTTGGCTTTGGTGAGGCCTCGTGCTCTTCGGGCTCGGTCGGTGCGGCGGGAGCTGGCGTTGCCGCGCGGTGCTGTCCCCATCGCGGAGCATGGCGATCACGACGCAGCATGAAGGGCCTGGACGGCAAAGCCCAGTTTTCGGCGGTCGGTCCACGCTCCGGACGATCGGCCGTCCCACCCTCGCCCACCAGCATTGGCGGGTGCGAGGCGACAGCCCAGTGTGGCGGCTGCCAGCGGGAGCGGCTACCTGAGCCTCGGCGGCCGGGTGGCGGCCGGTTCGGGGGAGCGGCGTTCAGTTCTGCCTGCTCCATGACGTCGAAGATATCGAAGACGTGGCCGCTGCCGAATGGATCGGCCGGGGTCGGTCCGGCGTAGACCGGCACCAGGTCGGGCTGCTCGGCGCCGGGTGCCCCATGGGGTGAGCCGTGGGGCGATACATCGCCATCGCCGCCTCTGCGGCGGCGGCCTCGGCGGGATCGCCGGCGAGCGGCCTCGTCGTCGCCCGCCATCCGCTCCGAAACGGGTTCGGGCACGGCGTGGGTTCGTTCGACCGGCGCGGCTGGCTCCCCGGCCGGCTCCCCAGGGGAGTTTGCATCGGAACTTGCATCGGAACTTGCAGCGGAACTGGCATCGGGACCGGCATCAGCCACGGCATCCTGCGTCCGGACATCGTCCTCGCGGCCACCCCGCCGCCGACGGCGGCGGCGGCGGCGGCGGCGTTCGGCCTCGCGGCTCTCTTCGGTGTCCTCCACGGCCGTGCCGTCCGCGGCGACGGCCTCGTCGGCATCCTCGGTCTCGGACTCGGAGACATCGTCGTCTTCGTCATCCGCCTCCGCCGGTTCCGGCGCGCGCGCACCGGCGATCGGTCCACCGACCACGGCGGAGCGCGGCGCGTCGGGCGTAACGAAACGAGGTTCCTCGCCCGGAGCCAGAGTGCGCAGCCGTTCGATGCGGAACCGCGGCGAGATCAGCGAATCGTCGGCGGCGATGATCACGCGCATACCGTAACGACGCTCGATCTCGTTCAACCGCTCCCGCTTGTGATTGAGGATGTAAAGCGCGATCGCCATGGCAACGTGCACGACGATCTCGGCCGAGCGGCGCTTGCCCGCCTCCTCCTCGACCCCGCGCAGCACATGCAACGCGGCGCTTTCAGTGCCGCGTACATGGCCGATGCCGTTGCAATGCGGGCAGACGATGAGGGTGGTTTCCTCCAGTGACGGACGCAGCCGCTGACGGCTCATTTCCATCAATCCGAAATGGCTGATGTGGCCGACCTGGATGCGCGCGCGGTCGTCCTTCAACGCCTCCTTCAGACGGCGTTCGACCATCGCATTATGTCGTTTCGACTCCATATCGATGAAGTCGATGACGATGAGACCCGCGAGATCGCGCAGCCGCAACTGGCGCGCCACTTCGTCGGCCGCTTCGAGGTTGGTGCGCAGCGCGGTTTCCTCGACGTTGCGCTCACGTGTCGAACGACCGGAGTTCACGTCGATCGCGACCAGCGCCTCAGCCTGGTTGATCACGAGATAGCCGCCCGACCGCAACTGCACCGTCGGCTGCATCATCGCGTCCAACTGGGCTTCCACCTGGAAGCGCGCGAACAGCGACTGCCCCTGGTCCGGCCAGAGCTGCACCTTGCGCGCGTGGGACGGCATCAGCATGCGCATGAACTCGTGCGCCTGATGCCAGCCGTCATCGCCGTCGACGGTGATGTCGTCGATCTCTCGCGAATACACATCGCGGATCGCGCGCTTGATGAGGCTCGCCTCTTCGTAAATCAGCGCCGGAGCGATGGACTTCAGCGTGTGCTCGCGAATGTCGTCCCAGAGCCGCAACAGATACTCGCAGTCGCGGCGAATTTCCGGCTTCGGCCGTTGCGCGCCGGCGGTGCGAACGATCAGGCCCATCCCTTTCGGGATGTCCAGTTCCGTCATGATCTCCTTCAACCGGCGGCGATCGGCGGCGGAGGTGATTTTGCGGGATATGCCGCCGCCGCGCGGCGAATTCGGCATCAGCACCGAAAAGCGCCCGGCGAGCGAGAGATACGTCGTCAGCGCGGCGCCTTTCGTTCCACGCTCCTCCTTCACCACCTGAACCAACAGGATCTGGCGGCGGTGGATGACTTCCTGGATGTGATAGTTGCGCAGGAACCGCGGAGGGATCCGGCGCTCCGGCCGGTCGTCGCCGTTGTCTGGATCGGTATCGGCGTCGGCGCCGCCGAAAGTTTCAGGCGGCGCCTCCTCGGGGATGGTGCCGAACATGTCGAGGTCGTCGCCGGGGTCCGGCTGTTCGTCGTCGACAGACACGGGATCGGCCGCGGCGACCGCCGGCGCGGGTGAGATCAGAGCAGGCAGTGCGGCCACGGCCCACGGTTCCGCGGCGGACCCGTCGGCGGCCCCCTCTGCGGCCCCCTCTGCGCGATGTTGCTCAAAGGGAAGTTGCCCGGCCGGAAGTTGCTCAGCGGTAGGATCATCGGCGAACCCGGAATCGATGGCTCCCTCGGCGTTGATCGCCCCCTCGGCTATGATGGACGGTGCATCGGTGGGCGCGGCCAATCTCGGATGGTCCGGATCTGCCCAGGGCTCAACGGCCGGCGACGGCGCGAGATCGAAGTGCGTAGGCTCGGCGAGGACCTCCGGCCCCTGCTCCGCCGCGGGAGCATGCGGACCCTGCTCGTCGCCGGAAGCATTGGTCTGGCTCAGCGCCAGTTCGAGGTCCTCTTCTTCATCCTCGAGGCGCGCCTGCTCGGCCTGGATGTCCAGCAGGCGCTGCCGGTCGGCGACCGGGATCTGATAGTAGTCAGGATGGATTTCGCCGAACGCGAGAAATCCGTGCCGATTGCCGCCATACTCGACGAACGCGGCCTGCAGGCTGGGTTCAACCCGTACGACCTTGGCGAGATAGATGTTGCCTTTGAGCTGTCGTTTCGCCGAGGTTTCGATATCAAAGTCTTCGAGACGGTTCCCATCCAGGACCACGACGCGGGTTTCTTCCGCGTGCGTGGCATCGATCAACATACGCTTGGGCATCAGGGACTGAACTCCGGTGCGCCAGAAGTCGCGGCCTGAACGGCCTGTTTCCAGGACCAAACGGCAGGTCCCCGGACAACGGGCCCGGCGGCGGCCAGAGTGCCGGCGACACGTGTGCCGGCGAGGAGTACGCCGGCGACAGACGTGCCGGCGAAACACGTGCCGACGACAGGTTTTGAGGCGACAGGTTTTGGGGCGAAAAGTGACTGGCGAGGTTTGCGAAAAAGGCCTTGCCCGCGCGGCCGGGACAAAACGCTCGAGACGCAGGCCGAGCCCGGTGTCCATCCGATTGGATGGTTATCGGCTTCGGCACTGTGGGTCGCGACGCGCTGCTGGTCATAAGGTCCCGGTGCACGGGCGGCGCGCTTCAGGAGGAAGCACGGCCCGGTGAATAGTCTTCGTGCCACCGTCAGAGGCGGTCCGCATGGCTGTCCGCGTGTTCCGAACCCTTCGGTTCGACCTCTCACGAGTTTGCCATGGACGAACGAGCGGCCGAGGCGGTGCGGACCCTCCCCCTATAGGTTGCCTTGTGATCGGGCGGACAATCCCAGGGGTCTCGCATCCACCGTTTGGAGCCATGGCACGCCGGCGACCGGCGCGACCGTTCGCATCAACGGGGCGAGGTAACGATGACGCAATTCGTCACACGTAGCAATAGGTTCCGTCGCGTCAAAGTGATAAGATCATAGTATGATAACCGCCATGGGAATCCATCGTCGTCTTTTATTGCGCCGCATGGCAGGCGGGGGCGCGATTTTTTGCACGTTCCTCGGCGGCCTGGATAAAATTGGCGCGCAAGCTACGCCTTCCGGTGGTGTCGCTACCCGGCGGCCACCACTGGTCATCGTCGACCCGGGCCATGGCGGGCGGGACCCAGGAGCGACCGGGGTAGCGGGCACGCTGGAAAAGGATGTGACCCTTGCCAGCGCCCTTACCCTGAAGACGGCGCTGGAAGCACGCGGGTGCTATCGTGTCGAACTCACCCGCACCGAGGATCAGTTCCTGTCCCGGGAAGACCGGGTCGATATGACGCGGGAGCTTGGCGCCAGCCTGTTTCTCTCGCTGCACGCGGACCGGCTGTCGAACCCGTCGGTGCGCGGCGCCTCGGTCTACACTTTGGCGAAGCGGGCGTCGGATACCGAAACCGAGGCGCTCGCGAACCGGGAAAACGGATTGGATCCCGGCGAGGATATCCACTTTCCGCATGTCGCGCCCGAGATATCCGAGATTCTGGCGAGCCTTGCTCTGCGTGAAACCAGGGTGGCGTCGACGCGCATGGCTCACCAACTGGTGCGGGACATGGAGCGCGACCTGCCGGTGCTGCCGTCGCCCGAGCGCCACGCGAATTTCACGGTGTTGCATGCGGCTGGGATCCCCAGTGTGCTGATCGAAATGGGCTTCCTGTCGAACCCCGACGATGAAGCCGCTTTGAAGGATGCCGGCCATCGTAAGGTGATCGCGCGATCGGTGACGCGGGCCGTGGATGCCTGGTTCGCGGCGAACCCCGATAGCGGGCCGGCCTGAGGGGAATCGGCCTGAGGGGAATCGGCCTGAGGGGGATCGGCCTGAGGGGGGACGGCC
>JBEKGV010000442.1:0-4801 GCA_050012615.1 Acetobacteraceae bacterium
GTCGCGTGCTGAGCCTTTCCGTCCTCGATCAGTCGACCATCGTGACCGGACGATCGCCCGATACGTCAATCCGGGAAAGCATTCGTTTGGCGCAATTCTGTGAGAGCCTCGGCTACGCGCGGTATTGGTGTGCCGAGCATCATAACTCCGACAGCCAGGCGGGCACGGCGCCGGAGATTCTGATCAGTGCGATCGCCGCCACCACACAACGGATCCGGGTTGGCTCCGCCGGTGTGATGTTGCCGCACTACTCATCCCTGAAAGTAGCCGAACAATTTCGCGTGCTGGACGCGATCGCGCCAGGGCGGATCGATCTGGGGCTCGGACGAGCGCCAGGCTCCGACGGACGGACGGCATTCGCGCTCAATCCGCGGGCGAATGTCGCGGCGGACGAGTTCCCTGCCGCCGTGCGCGATCTGATCGGATGGACCAATGGCGAGAAGCTCGTCGAAGGTCATCCGTTTCGAGACATCCGAGCCCAGCCGATGGGGCCAACACGCCCTGAGATTTGGATACTGGGAAGTTCTGATTATGGAGCACAGATCGCGGCGTATTTTGGTCTGCCATTCTGCTTTGCCCATTTCATTACGGAAGGTCGAGCCCTTGACCAGGCATTTGGGCTGTATCGAGAAGGATATCGCCCGTCATTGTCGCACCCCGCGCCGCATGGTGCGCTCTGCGTTTGGGCTGTCACGGCGGAAACCGAGGCGGAGGCGGCACGGCTCTTCAGTTCGCGTGAAATCTCGCGACTGAACCGCGACAAGGGTATCTACGCCGCCCTGCCCTCGCCGGAGGAAGCCGCTGCCTGCGTGCTATCCGACGCCGATAAGGCGCGCGTCGATCGTTTGCGTGCGCGATCGATTTACGGAACGCCGGACGTGGTTGGTGCGAAACTCCGAGAGCTGGCGGAACAGCATCAGGTGGATGAAATCGCCATCCTCACCACTCTGCACGATCCCGACGCGCGGCGGCGATCTTATGCTCTGCTCGCGGCGGAATTCGGTCTTAAAGGGTGACTTGCGGCTTTCGCGGTCATTTCGCGGAGGCGACCTCCGCGCGGGCACGATACGATCATCCCGATGAGTGACGAGATCCTCGCCGTCGAAAACCTTTCGCGTCATTTCGCGGTCCGGAGCGGCATTTTGTTCGGCCGGTCCACCGGAACGGTTCGCGCGGTCGATGGCATCTCGTTTTCGCTGAACCGCGGTGAGACCTTGGCTCTGGTAGGCGAGTCCGGATGCGGGAAATCCACCACCGCGCGCCTCGTATTGCGGCTGATCGAGCCGACGGCCGGTACGATCCGCTTCGAAGGCACCTACATCCATGACCTGCGGGGCGAGCTGCTTCGTAGGCTCCGCCGGCGCATGCAGATCGTGTTTCAGGACCCATTCGCTTCGCTCAACCCTCGCATGACGGTCGGCCAGATCCTGGAAGAGCCACTGATCGTCCATCGACTGGGCGACCCCGCTTCCCGGCGCGCGAGGGTCGAGGAGTTGCTTGGAGTCGTGGGCCTCGCCGCGTATCACGCGCCGAGGTATCCGCACGAGTTCTCTGGCGGGCAGCGTCAACGGATCGGCATCGCTCGGGCGCTGGCGGTGCAACCGGCGCTGATCGTTTGCGATGAACCGGTATCGGCGCTGGACGTTTCCATCCAGGCGCAGGTCGTGAACCTTCTACGCGACCTGCAACGAACACTGGGTTTGTCGTATCTGTTCATCGCGCACGATCTGGCGGTGGTGAAGCATGTCGCCGACCGGGTGGCCGTGATGTATCTCGGGCAGATCGTGGAGATCGGGCCGAAGCACTCATTATTCAGCGATCCGCGGCATCCGTACACGCGAACGTTACTCGCGGCGATCCCTCGTCCCGACCCGCATCGTGACCGCGCACGAGAGGTTGCCGGCGGCGACGTTCCGAGCCCGATGAACCCACCCCCCGGCTGCCGGTTCAATACGCGCTGCCCCTATGTCATCGATCGTTGCCGGGTCGAGACACCGGCGGCAACTGAATGGACCCCGCATCACATGGTCGCCTGCCATCGCGCGGCCGAATTGCCGGTCGCCGACGAGATCGGCATGGATCACGTGGCTTCGGCGGCGGAACGGCGTATGGCCCTTTACGCGCGGCGGCGCGAGGCGCCCGGCGCCGCGGAGGCGGGACGGCATTGACGCTGCCCCTGAAACGATGGCCACGCTTGCCAGATCGCCGTCGGCTCCGGCACATGGCCATCCAACCGGAGGCTACGGATGCGTTGTGTATACGTTCTGATCGCGATGATCGCCCTGCCGTTGGCGGCCCGGGGAACGTTGCTGCCGGATGGAGGGGTGTCGGCGCCTGAGGTCGCGGCGGCGTTGCACACGGCCGGTTATCCGGCGGACTCGACGGCCGAGCGGACAGGTAGCCCCATGATTCGAAGTTCGACCGGTAAGATTTTGTTCTTTGTGCATTTCTTCCAATGCGACGCGCAACTCCGCTGCGCGTCGATCCAGTTCACCACGGCACTTCACCATAAAACTGTCGCACCAGCGACAGTCGCCGCCTGGAATCGTGAACGGCGCTTCGGCCGCGCTTTTCTGGACAATCATGGCACGGCCTGGATTGCCATGGATGTCGAGACCGGCCATGGCATCACCACCGAGGCGCTCGCGGCCAACATCGAACGATGGGTCTCGGTGATCGGCACGTTCGAGACTTTCGCCGACCGGAAGGAGGCAGCCTTATCAACCGCGACAGACGTGGCCAACGTCATCGAATGGGCCATGGATCGTTGAGCCTCGTTGCGTGCTGTTCGGAAGATGGAAAGCCTGAGACCAAGGTCGGCTGCCGCGGGTGGTCCCCAGGACTGCCTTCAGCGCTAACACGGTCGACGCGATCTCGGGAAACCCCGTTTGTCGTTTCGATACCGCCCCTGCCGTGTCTGTCCGGCAGGCTGAACGCTTTCAACGCCCGAGGTGTTTGCGATGAAATACTACCTGAAAGTTCTGCAACCCGGCGAAAATGTTAAATACGTTGGCAGATTGCATTGGATTGTTTACAAGTACTCAATTCTGCTTGCGGTCGTCGCGGTGCTCGTGGCGTTCTTTTCGTTAAATCTGGACGAGACTCAGAGGCCACTGGCACTTATCGCAGCTTCGATTCTCGGTGCTTTGGCGATCATTTTTTTTGTTAAATCCTGGTTCCTGCAGTGGACGACAGAAACGGTGGTGACCGACAAACGCATCATTCACAAACTCGGGTTCATTTCCAGGCATACGCAGGAGATGAACATCACGAAGATTGAAACGGTCGATGTGTTCCAGCCGTTCTGGGGCCGTATCCTTGGTTATGGGACCGTGAGAGCCGTCGGTACCGGTGCGAGCCTGGAAACGCTGCCGTTCATGGCGTCGCCGCTTCAATTGCGCAGCGCGATCATTGTCGGTTAGATTGAACAGCGGTTGCCATTGACCGCGACCGCCACTCCTGCCGACGTCGACAGGACGTCCGGGCCGGCGACCTGATCGAGCGAACCGGATCGTCTTGGCGTCTGTTCAATGAAATACGCGTGCGGCCAATCCGAGCTTCTCCGCCGCCGCCAGCAAACGCCTGTCCCTCGTCCAGAACGTCGCCCCAGGAGTTAGGCGGGTCGCCGCCAGAAGGTGCGCGTCAACGTATCCAATACCACTGCCAAACAGTGTCTCCTGCTCGATGAAGTGAAGCACTTCGTCGTCACTGGCCACGTTCGCTGACGGAATATCCTTGAGATTTGACACGGCGTCCCGTTGGCGCGGTTGTCCCATCGAGAGTTCGCCAATCACATGGGGGTGGGCCAGCACCAACTCATGTTCGAGCAGCGTCGACAATCTCTCGTCGCCGTGCCGCAAATGCTCAACCCAGACTGAGGTATCGACGAGAATCACGCCGGTTCGGCCCGCCTCCGAGGCGCTGCTCGTAGGTCAGGTTCGGTGCCACCCAGGCGGGCAAGGCGGCGCGCGGCCTCCCTTTCAACCAACGCCGTCAGCGCCGCGCGAAGGACGGCGGAGGTTTCCTTTAGCCCGGTATAGGATCGGGCCTTGGCCATCAGGTCGTCGTCAAGTGTGACCGTTGTCCGCATCGGACTAATCCCATTGCTCGTGATGCATCATACATCGCATCAAATGATGCTTTGGACAATGCCTTACTTTCCCGTCCTGACAGTCGCCGGGGCCAGCGCTATGCTTGGCCGTCCGGGGACAAAACCGCCCAACACCAGAGCAGAGAACGTCCATGACCACCGTTCCAATGACAACCGTGAACGCCAATATCGCCGCCCCTCGCCTGCTGCTCGTCGCTGGTGGCGCGGTGACACAAATCGCCGAGGTGTTGGGCAAATTCGGCCTTTCCCGCCCGCTCATCGTCTCCGATCCGTTCATGGTGAAACTGGGCCTGATCGACCGTTGCCTGAGCCCTTTGGCCGCCGCCGGCATCAAAGCCGACGTGTTCAGCGACACCATCCCGGAGCCCACCGATACGATCATCGAGGCCGGCGTGAAGGAATTCGCCAAAGCCCCATATGACTGCCTGATCGGCTTCGGCGGCGGATCGCCGATCGACACAGCGAAGGCGATCGCGATCCTCGCCCCGAGAGGCAAATCCGGCGGCGGCAAAATGCGCGACTACAAGGTGCCGTTCGCGGCCGATCGGGGCGCCGTGCCCGTCATCGCGATCCCCACGACGGCGGGGACCGGCAGCGAGTGCACCCGCTTCACGGTCATCACAGACCACGAGCGAGACGAAAAAATGCTCATTAATGGTCTGGGCTGTTTGCCGCTCGCCGCGATCGTCG
>JBEKGV010000443.1:0-4790 GCA_050012615.1 Acetobacteraceae bacterium
CTCGAAGCGCAGGCCGATATGCTCGCCGGCACTGGAGCGGCCGTGACCGATTGGCTTCACCGGCGCCATGAAGCGGTTCTCGATACAAGGCAATTGATTGCCAATATGCACGTGGGCGCCGACCCCGCCGAAACGTTCAAGGCGCAGCGGGACTTTGTGTCGCGTTCCTTCCAACGCTTCGCCGCCGAGGTCGACGCCTGCCAGACCACAACCCAAAAGTTGTTGGAACGCACACCTGCCTGGTTCCCGCAGGGCGGATGGGCCTGGTTCCCGCGGATCTCCGGCAGCACGGAGACCGCCTCGGCGCAAGCCGCGGCCGCCACTCGCGCGGCAGGCAGGTCATTACGGATGGCAAATAAGCCGGATTGACCGATTGCCACGACCCTCGCTCCTGTGAGCCTGGGTTGTACCCATGAGGACGCAACGGGCGCCCCCGCCATAGGGGAACCGCTGGCTTGTGGGTTCCGCGGAAGGCCTGGGGTGACATCTGCCCGTCGTCACGCCGGGCAATCTGGCAAACAGCAGCAACAAACCCCCTGAAGCGGTCGAACAACTAACCCGACAAAAGTGCTTGACACCGAGTGTGTCTCGATATATCTGATAGTTCGTTATATCGAAACCAACCTGGAGTGCCAATGCACCTTAAACACACCCACCACGACAGACATTCCCATGACCGGGGCCACGACCGAGGCAAACGCTTCGCTCACAGCGAACGCAACCACGACGAACACCACACGAGGCATGGCCGGCATGGCCGGGGCGGATGGTCCGATCCTACCGATCGGGAACTGCGCCGCTTCTTCGCCCATGGCGACCTACGGTTGGTCATCCTTCGATTGATCGCCGAGAAACCGCGGCATGGCTATGAGATCATCAAAGAAATCGAGGAGCGGGTCGCGGGGGCTTACAGTCCCAGCCCAGGAGTGATCTATCCGACCCTGACGCTGCTTGAAGAACTGGGTTACGTCGCGGTCAGCCCCGGTGAGGGGGCCCGAAAACTGCACGAGATCACGGACGCGGGCCGGGCCTTTCTGACCGCCAATCGTCCGGCTGTCGACGCTCTGTTCGCCCGCATGCATGAGGCCAGCCAGGCGCGCGGAGGCGGACCTGCGCCGCAGATCCTGCGCGCCATGGAAAACCTTCGGCTCGCGTTACGATTGCGCCTGGGTCGCGGCCCATTGAGCGAGGAGCAGATCACCGCCGTGACCGCCGCGCTCGACGCGGCGGCTGTCAGCGTTGAGCGAGCGTGATGAACGGCGGGGCAAACCCTTCTGGGGCAAACCCTTCCCCGGCCCAATCTTTTCCGGCACACTCCGGCGAAACACCGGAGGTCCCGTTCGCCATGGGCGTCACCAGCCAACTCGCTGAGTTCTGCGCCAACATCAAATTGCCGCTGCTTCCACCGGATGTCGTGGATCGGGCCCGGTTCCTGGTCCTCGATCTGGTCGGCAACATCGTCCGCGCCAGGCACGATGCCGAGAGCACGGCTTCATTCCTGTCAGCCGTGCGAGCCGTGGGGATGGCGACCGGCAACGCCGGCGTGTTTGGCGATGCGGCGCTGTACAGCCCGGCCGGAGCGGCGTTTCTGAACGGCGCCCTGGCACATTCGCTGGATTTTGACGACACGCATGCCGCGGGCTCGCTCCATCCCGGCGCCCCGGTCATCCCGGCGGCGTTGGCGGCCGGCGAGATGGTGGGCGCATCCGGCGCCGATGTTCTCGCCGCCATCATCGCTGGATATGAAGTGACCTGCCGTGTCGCTTTGGCCCTGCCGGCGGGCGAGCACTACGACCGCGGCTTCCATCCCACCGCCACGTGCGGAGCGTTCGGCGCGGCGGCGGCGGCGGCTCGGGTGTTCGGACTGGATGCGGATGGCGTAGCGGGAGCGATGGGTACCGTGCTGTCGCAATGTGCCGGCAGCCTGCAGTTCCTGGCCAACGGTGCGTGGACGAAACGCTCGCAGGTCGGTTGGGCCGCGACCAACGGTCTGATGGCGGCGACCTTAGTACGCGAGGGTTTCAAGGGCGCCTCTGACGCATTGGAAGGCAAGCACGGCTTTATGCGCGCCTACGCCCCGAACCCCAAGCCGGAGCGAGCGCTGCAAGACCTGGGCACGGCGTTCGAGTTGATGAACACGGCTGTCAAACCTTACCCATCCTGTCGCTATGGCCACGCCGGCATCGATGCCGCGTTGGCCTTGCGCGCGGCGAACGATCTGATGCCGGCCGACATCACCTCGATCCGCCTGGGATTGCCGCGGGCGGGCATGTTGCTCATCGGCGACCCACCCGAAAAGAAAGCCAATCCGGCGAACGTGGTCGACGGGCAATTCAGCGGGCCGTTCGTGATCTCGGCGGCCCTGGCGACCGGGGCGATGGGATGGGACAGTTACAAGCTGCTGAACGATGCCACGATCCGCTCGCTATTGCCCAAAGTGACCTGCGAGTTCGACACCGAGATCGAGGCTGAGTTTCCGACCAACATGTCCGGCAAGCTAACTATCCAGGCGGGCAATCGGACCTTTGAACAGAAGGTTGTCGTGCCGAAGGGCGAGCCATCCAACTTCCTGACCGAGGTGGAGTTGAAAGCGAAGTTCTTCGGCCTGACCAATAGCGTGCTCGGACCGGATCAGGCCTCCGCGCTGGCCAAGGCAGTTCTGGCGGTCGACACAACGGCCGACGTATCCGGCCTGATGCGTTACGCCACTCCATTAACGGCCGCGCGAATGGCCGGAGAATAGATTGGGAGGGCCCTCAATGTTCATTCGCAACGCCTGGTACGTCGCCGCGTGGGCCGATGAAATCGAGGCCGGCCCGCTCGCGCGCCGCATCTGCAACGAACCGATCGTGCTTTATCGCGACGCGACCGATACGGCCGCCGCTTTGATCGACATGTGCTGCCACCGCGGCGCCCCGTTGCACATGGGCAAGGTCGTCGAGCAGGGGCTCGAGTGCGGCTACCACGGTTTGATCTTTGGCACCGACGGCGCGTGCGTGCACATCCCCGGCCAGGACCGGATACCGGAACGTGCCCGCGTGCGATCCTTTCCGTTAGTGGAGCAAGACGGTTTCCTGTGGATCTGGATGGGCGACCCCGCGCTGGCCGATCCGGCCACGATCGTTTCCTACAAGTGGCATAACGATACGGTGAACTGGCCGCATAAACACACGATGTATCACATCAAGGCCGCCGCCATGCTTATGGTGGACAACCTGATGGACCTCACGCATCTGGGCTACGTGCACGGCTCCACCATCGGCGGAAATCCGACGATCCACGTTGGAGCGAAAATGGAGACGGTGCGCACGACTTTGGGGCTTAAATTCACCCGCTGGATGTTGAATTCAATGCCGCCGCCCACTTATGTCCGGGCCGCCGGATTCGAAAACCGCATCGATCGCGCACAGATGTTCGAGTTTATCGCCCCTGGCTCAATCCTGCAGCTCAGTGCCGCCGATGAGGCCGGCTCCTATGCGAACGGCCTCACGGAGAACAGCAAACTGCAATTCCGCCTGTTCCACGGCCTGACACCGGAAACCGACACGAGTTGCTTCTACTTCTGGTCGACCGCCAATGGTTTCCGCGCGGACGACCCGGCGACCACGGAGCAATTGTTCAAGGAAATCGCCGCCGCCTTCCTGGAAGACAAAACCGTGGTGGAGGGCCAACAGGCCCGTCTGGCTGAACTGGGCGAAACCGGCCTGATCGACATCACCACCGACGCCGCGCGCATTCACATGCGCCGCACGGTGGATCGGTTGATGGCCGAAGATTCTCGCGGCATGGCGGCGGAGTAGGCCGATGTGGATCCGTAACGCCTGGTACGTCGCCGCGTGGTCGCACGAAGTCGCCAATGAGGGCCTGTTGGCTCGCACGATCATGAACGACCCGCTGGTGCTGTACCGTATCGGCAACGGCTCGGTGGTCGCGATGGAGGATCGGTGCTGTCACCGCCTCGCACCGCTGTCCCTGGGACGGCGTGAAGGCGACGATTTGCGCTGCATGTATCACGGCCTGAAGTTTGGACCGGACGGCCGCTGCAACGAAATCCCGGGTCAGACGACGATCCCCGCGAAGGCGGTGGTTCGGGGCTATCCGGTGGTGGAGCGGGGAAGCTGGGTCTGGGTCTGGATGGGCGAAGCCGCACGCGCGGATGTCTCTCAGATTCCCGAAACGATCGCCACGACCGATCGGGACTGGAACATCCAGACGGGATGTCTTGACTACTCGGCGAATTATCAGCTGATCAACGACAACCTTCTTGACCTCTCGCACCTGGCCTTTGTCCACGAGAGAACTTTGGGCAAGGGCGTGCCGCAATGGGCGACCGAGCGGCCCACGATCACACGGCTCGAGCGCGGCGTTCGGTTCCAGCGTTGGTTCCGCCGCCGTGGCCCGTCGCATTATTTCGGCGAGCCAGGCGATGTCTTCGATACCTGGAATTCTTACGACTTCCTGGTGCCCGGACTGTTCATTCAACGGCCCGCCTGGTTCCCGCCCGGCACAGCCGAACGATATGACGGGCAAGCGCCGACCGAAGAGCCGTTATTCGTTCGCTGCGACGATCAAGCGGTGATCCCGGTCACCGAAAAGACGTCACGCTATTTTTATTCGGCGGGCGGACGGTCAAAGGACGCGAGCCCGGAACTCGCGGTGGAAATTTTCCGGTTCACCGAAGTTGCCTTCCATGAGGACAAAGCAATCATTGAAGCTCAGCAGAAAGTGATCGCCCAGGATCCGGGACGGCAAATGGTTTCGCTGTCGATGGATGGCGGGCCGACTTTATT
>JBEKGV010000443.1:4801-8474 GCA_050012615.1 Acetobacteraceae bacterium
TAATACCACTGGTCTGACGGCGCCGTCGGGCCTCAATCACCTGGTGCTGAACGTGCGGAATATGGACGAATCGCACGAGTTCTGGACCGAGGTCGTCGGCCTGAAGCAGGTCGGCAAGCTGAAAGCCCGCCCGGACCGGCCGAACCCACCCAACATGCAATTCTACAGCGCCGATCACGCCGGCAAGGACAATCACCACGACATCGCTCTGGTGGAAAACCCCAACCTGCCGGAGCCGCCGAAGGAATGGGGCATGTTCGGGATGCCGCTCGCGATCAACCACATCGCGATCGCCTTTCCGACGCGCGAAGCATGGCTGGCGCGGCTGGAATACCTGCAGTCACGCGGCGTGAAGTTCAACCGACGCGTCGATCACGGCATGACGCACAGCCTGTACATCAACGACCCGAATGGTTACGGCGTCGAACTGCTGTACGAACTGCCGCGCGACGTGTGGGAAGGCGACATCGACGCCGCCCTGAACTACGCGGCCAACCTGCCGACCGAGGGGCCGGAAGCGTTGCTCGACAACCCAAAGGACGTGCCGGTCTTTCGGGCGAAGGAGACAGCCTGAGCCATGGCAAAGCGCCAGAGCATCATGTGGCCCGGGTTCACTCACCAGAACCCGATCCCGAACGCCAGCCGGATCGGCAACCTCGTGATGTCGAGCGTGATAGGACCGCGCGACCCGGCGACCGGCAAGACCCCCGAGACGCTGGAGGAGCAGGTGAAGAACCTGTTTCTTCAGCTCTCGGCCGCGATCAAGGCGGCTGGCGGCACGCCCGATGACTTCCTGAAGATCGAGTTCTGGGCGAGGGATCAGGCGGCGGGACGTGCGGCGCTGAACGGGGAGTGGGAAAAGATGTTTCCTGATCCCGCGTCTCGGCCCGCACGGCATACGCAAGCTCTGCCGGCGAATAGTCCGGCACAAATTCAGTGCGCATTCACGGCGGTGATTGGCGGCTGACCCAATACCAGTCGCCGAATGATTTGACCGTCGGCACAGTCACCCAACTCGTCATCCCCCGGCTTGTCCGGGGGACCTGTCGCGGCACCGTGCGGCGATGGATAGCCGGCTCGGTGGCCGTCCATGACGGGATCAACGCTTGTGCCGACACGGTGCCGCGAGAAGTGGCCGGGCCAGGCTTGGCCATGACGGTGTGGCGACCATCGCCCGCGCTTTGGCGGTGGTGAGTACTTTGGTTCCAAATGAGGATCGGCGCCATGTGACCGATCTGTTGGCACGGTGACCGGTCACCCGCGCTGGCCAACCGTGGCGGGGCGGGCTAAACGCGGCGGATGCTTACGTTCCAGCCAGGCGCATTGCGCGCCGTCGCCCACCTGATCGCACGCCGCATGGGCAGCGACGAGGCCGAAGCCAATGAAGTCGCCGACCATCTCGTGCGAGCCAACCTCGCGGGCCATGACTCGCACGGGGTTGGCATGCTGCCGACCTATGTCCGGCTTTTGGGCGATCGGTTACTCGTGCCCAATCAAACGCCCGAGACGGTGCTCGACGCCGGCGCGCTGCTCGTGATCGACGCCCGCCGCGGCTACGGCCAGCGTATGACCGCTGATGCCGTCCGCCGCGCCATCGGCAAGGCCAAGGAACATGGAGCCTGTGTGCTGGCGCTGCGAAACTCGGCGCATGTCGGGCGCATCGGCACCTATGCTGAACTCGCCACCGGCGAGGGTTGTGCCTTCACGGCCTTCGTCAATGTCGCCGACCATCGCGATATCGCCGCGACCTACGGCGCCATCGAGCCTCGCCTGGGAACCAATCCCTTTTGCGCCGCTGTGCCGGGACCCGATGGCGAGCCTATGCTGTTGGATATGGCGACCACGAAGATCGCCGCCGGCAAAGCGCGTGTCGCTTACAACAAAGGCGTCCCGGTGCCGGATGATTGTTTGATCGACGACAGCGGCGCACCCACGAACGACCCCACAGGCTATATCCGTGACCACACCGGTGCACTGAAAGCCTTCGGCTTACACAAGGGCTCGGGCCTCGCGGTGATGTGCGAGATCATGGCCACGGCGGTGGCCGGCGGCCAAGCCGCGCACGAGCCAGCGAAAGGTGGCGTGCTGAACTCGATGCTCGCGATCGTCATCGATCTGGCGAAGATTGGCGACCCAGCCGCCGTCATCGCCTCTGTCGGGGCCACGCGCGCCCATGTGAAGTCCGCACGTCCCGCACCGGGTCTCACCGAGGTGCTGACCCCCGGTGAGCCCGAGCGCCTGTCCGCTGCCCGCCGGAACGCCACCGGGATCGAGGTCGACGAAACGTCCTGGTCGGACATTCGCACCGCCGCTCTTCAATTGGGCATTACGGACACCGAGTTCGAGAAGGCCTCCCGCACCAACACCTGATCGAGGCCAATCAATTTTCAGGACGGGTTCCGATCGTCAAACGATCGCCAAATCCTTTGGCGGCGCATTCGGAAACACCTTCGCAAGCTGCGTGCTATCCAGCCCGTATATTCGTTGCAGGAGGCCGCCGAACAAAGCCCGGTAATCGGTCAGTACCGGATAATCCCGGTTCTGAAACAAAGTCGCCTGCTCTATCCGTATCTGCTCGCCTGCTATCCGCCCGCCTTTCACGGCCCCGCCTATAACCCAGTAAACGCTGCCATGTCCATGGTCTGTGCCTTTGTCGCCATTTTCGCGAAACGTCCTGCCAAATTCCGAAATCACCACCACGACCGTATCATGCCAGGCCGTTGGTCCAATTTCCTCCGCGAATCCGGCCACTCCGCGTCCGAGCTCGGCCAGGCGGTCCGCAAGATAGCCCGTCGCGCCTCCCTGGTTCACATGCGTATCCCAGCCGCCGACATCGACAAATCCGAGGTTGAACTCGTCGTGCATCAGCCGCGCTATTCGCCTTGCCGAAAGCTCGTATCCCTTTGGCGTAACGGCTCCGCGGCTCGCAGCCACCATCTCCTCGGAGACTGATCGATACACGTCGTCGCGTACTTCGAACCCTTCAGCGACCGACGTCGCCAGTGAATGGCCCTTGTACATGCTCTTGATCAACGCGGCCTGGCGGTCATCCACCGCCGGCTTTCCTACGGCGTTGATGGCGATATTCGGAATCGCGCCACCGCCCCGGAATATCAGCGGCATCTGATCGGTGAATGCGATCGGCCTTGTCTCGGTCAACACCCCCGCGAGCCTCGCCATGAAACCGGACCGGTAATCCCGAGGTCCTTGCGCGCCCTGTCCAAGCTCGATCGTGTCCTGCGTTTCGAAATGGCTGCGGGTCAGGTCGTCGGTTCCAGCGAACGGTACGAAGGCGATCTGCTTCTGTTGCCACAACGGATAGATCGTGTCCTTCAGGGCGGGATGCAGTCCCCAATCGCCGTCCAGCACCAACGCCGCGTTCGCGGCCCCCGATCCCGGCCGTACGACCGCCAGAGTCGGCCGGGCCTGATAATAGAAATCGCTCGACACCGGGATCACCACGTTCGACGCGTCATAAGCGCCGCGTAGGAACACCACCAGCAATCGCGTATCGACCTTCGGGGCGGCCCACACCCGGCCGGCGACGGTCAGAGGGCCAATCGCGGCTAAAGCGCTCAAGAGATCACGACGGCGCATGCTTCAGGCTCCGTTCAGTACATGAATTCGGGGCTGCAAAGGAACAGCATGTTCCAATCTTGCGGCGAAACCGCCT
>JBEKGV010000444.1:0-4788 GCA_050012615.1 Acetobacteraceae bacterium
TTTAGAATCCGGTTTGCCAAATGCCGACTGCTGATATTGCTTGGAACCGAGAAATAGCCCGTACGCGGACTACGCCAGATTTCCTGGCTTCCTGCGCCTTGTCTGTGGAAGTTGCATCCGGCAGCCTTCAAGAGATCAGTAAGCTCCCGGTACAGGGCTCCAGCCATTTCACCCCGGTGATTTTGTCCGCTTAATCGCGCACTAGTTCTATCCGAAACGTAGTCGTCACGCCCTTGTTTAGTAAAACAAGCTCTGGAGCCAGAGAATGAACGTTGTCGCTCAGTTGTTCAAACGTCGAAGCCTCCGACGCCAGGCCTGGAACTTCGTCACTTTCGGCCCACCATACTTTGGCGTCATCGTCCCAGTGCGCAAGCACCCGATAAACGTCCATCGTCTCACCTCTCGGTCGGTACCGGAATGATAAATAGGACCGAATTTTTCTCTTGACAGCCCTTTTGGCTGCGTCTGCGACTCGAACCGCAACACGTTTACCCCAGCAATGCAACAGCACGATGGCAGTTCCGATGGGCGTTAGCTGTTCGGCAAATGGGGTAACCCGGAGTGACTGAAATTGGGGATATTGATCGTCAATGGTAGCCAAAGGCTTAACGGCACCGTTCAGCCATTCTTAACCTTCAGTTAACACCAACGAAAATGGTTGAGGTTGCTACATAATGGCCGGGAAAGAGCGCGGGTAGCCGATCCGTAACACGACCTACAACGACGGAGAATTCGGCCCCGTCGCCGGAGTGATCTATAAAGAACAAACGAAGAACCGTCAAGCTTTCCATACCGTCCGGCGTGCCCGTCAGGAATCCCGGTGCCCACGCCAAACCTTGATCCGGCCAACGGCCATTGTCCGGCTTCCCCTGAATTGTTACCGTTTGATGATACCGCCGCGCCCACTCCTGGGCCGTACGGCTGGTACCATATTGGACCCGTGAAGCGATCGTGCTGGAACTTGTGCATCTAAGCCGGCGGTTTGGCGCCACGCTCGCGGTCGATGACGCCAATTTGCGGATCGAGGCTGGCGAAATGACCGGCGTCATCGGTCGCTCCGGCGCCGGCAAATCAACTCTATTGCGGCTGATCAACCGCCTGCTCGAGCCGTCCGAGGGTTCGATCCTGGCCGACGGCGTGGATATCACCAAACTGCGCGGGCGCGCGTTGCGGAAATGGCGGGCGCGGACCGCGATGATTTTCCAGCAGTTCAACCTCGTGAACCGGCTGGACGTGCTGACCAATGTCCTGATTGGCGGACTGACAGAGGTCCCGGCGCCGCGAATGATGGCGCGCTGGTTTACCAAAGCGGAACAAACACGCGCGGTCGCCCTGCTCGACCGTCTGGGATTATTCGAGGTCGCGATGAACCGGGCCGATGAACTCTCCGGAGGGCAGCAGCAGCGTGTGGCGATCGCGCGAGCATTGATGCAACGCCCAACGATGGTGTTGGCGGACGAACCGATCGCCTCACTCGATCCGTCGAACGCGAAGCTGGTGATGGACGCGCTGGCTGATTTGAACCGGCGCGACGGCATCACTGTGGTCTGCAATCTGCATACGCTCGATACCGCGCGCGCCTATTGCCGCCGAATCGTCGGCATGGCGGCGGGCCGGATCGTGTTCGACGGTCCCCCCGAAGTGCTGACCGAGGCCTCGCTACTCGCGATTTATGGCGAGACGGACGGCAAGATCGATGAGCGGATCACCAGTGTCAGCTTGCCCTCCGGCACGCAGCCAATTCTCGCTCGGCTCTGAGCAATGAAAAGGACGACTTCAATGCGGCGCCGTCATCTCGCTCAACTGGCTCTCATCTCGACGGTCGTCCCTGCGCTTGCATGGGCGCAGGACTGGAAATCGCAGGTAAAGGAATTCCGCATCGGTCTATTGGGGGGCGAGAATACGCAGGACCGGCTTAAGCGTTACGACGCCTTTCAGAAGTTGTTGCAGGAGAAACTAGGCATCCCAGTAAAGATGTTTCCGGCTGCGGATTACGCCGGGGTGATGCAGGGCCTCGCCGCCGGACAACTCGATGCGACCGAGTTCAGCCCAGCGGCGTTTGCCGGAACATGGCTGGATTGCCATTGCGTTGAGCCGGTGGTGGTGCCTCAGGAGAAAGATGGATCGATTTTTTATATCGCCGCGATGGTCGTACGCAAAGACTCCGGGATCAGTTCAATCGACGACATGAAAGGCCACTCGCTGGCTTTCACCGATCCAAATTCCGCGTCCGGTTACCTGATCCCCAGCGCCACACTGCGGGCGAAGGGCATCGATCTCACAGATGGCAAATACTTTTCGCGCACGGGATTCTCGGGCGGACATGAGCAAGGCGTCATCGCTGTTCTGAACCGGCAATACGATGCGTGCGTGGTTTGGACATCCGGTCAGGGCGATCAATCCACTGGGTTCACTCGCGGTGTGCTGCGGTCGATGGTCGATAAGGGTATGCTGAAAATGGCCGACGTCAATATCATTTGGCGGTCCGACAAAGTGCCCAATGGCCCTTGGGCCGTGCGATCAGCTCTGCCAGCGGATCTCAAACGTGAGTTCCACGATTTCATGCGCGACCTGCCAGTCAGCCACAAAGACGTTTACGATTCGATAGAGCAAGGAACCGGCGTGGGTTATGAAGATGCGACGCTCGATATCTATAATGGAATGATCGAACTGCGAGAGGCGGAGCGCCGCGCCAATCGCCAGTAGATGACCCTTATATAATATTGTTATGAGGTAACGCGCTGTTCGAAAGCCTAAGCGCCTTACGAGTCATTAAATTGTAACACTACCCACCCCGAGCCACTGCTATCCGATGCTGTCTGCTCGCCGGTTCGGGCGGCACCAATGGGGAATGGATAGCAGGTCGATCGTGCTGGAACTCGTGCATCTCAGCCGCCATTTTGGCGCGAATATCGCCGTCGCCAATGCCAATCTGCGTATCGACGCGGGTGAGATGATCGGCATCATCGGTCGCTCCGGCGCTGGAAAATCCACACTGCTGCGCCTGATCAACCGGATGATCGAACCGACCGAAGGCACGGTCCGATGCCATGGCGCCGACATCACGGCGTTGCGCGGTAAGGCGCTGCGCCGCTGGCGCGCGCGGACCGCGATGATCTTCCAGCAGTTCAACCTGGTGCATCGGCTGGACGTGCTGACCAATGTGCTGTGCGGTCGGCTCCATGACATCGGCGGCCCACGCATGCTGCTGAAACTCTTCACCGAGGAGGAACGCGTCGACGCCATCAACGCCCTGGATCGCATGGGCCTGGCGGAGTTCGCGGTGAACCGCGCCGACGCTTTATCGGGCGGCCAGCAACAGCGCGTCGCGATCGCGCGGGCGCTGATGCAGAAGCCCGACATCATACTGGCCGACGAGCCGATCGCCTCGCTCGATCCGATGAACGCCAAGGTTGTGATGGACGCGCTGGCCGACATAAACCAACACGACGGCATCACCGTACTGTGCAATTTGCACACTCTCGATACAGCCCGCGCCTATTGTGGACGGGTTATCGGCATGGCGGCGGGCCGGATCGTTTTCGACGGCGCACCGGAGAGACTGACCGATCCGGTGCTGCGCGATATTTACGGTGATCACGAGGGCAGCGGCATCGATCAGCGCATCACCTCGACCAGCCTGCCCGCCGCCGCCATGCCCGCCATGGTGCGCACTTAGTTCATAACGGGGGACATCATGATGCTTCGACGCACGTTCGCGGGCTTCGCGCTCGCCGGCCTGCTCACGCCAGGTCTTGGCCGGCCGGCGAAGGCGCGAGATTGGAAAGGCTCCATCAAAGAGTTTCGCATTGGCATCCTTGGCGGTGAAAACACCCAGGACCGGCTCAAGAGCTACGATGGTTTTCAGAGATTGCTGGAGGCGAAACTTGGCGTTCCGGTAAAGTTGTTCCCTTCCGCCGATTACGCCGGAGTTATGCAAGGCATCGCCGCTGGGCAGTTGGAAGCCGCCGAGTTCGGTGCGTCAGGCTTCGCCGGCACGTGGCTCGATTGCAAATGCGTCGAACCGATCATCGTGCCACAGGAAAAAGACGGTTCCACCTATTACTATTCGGTGATGGTGACGCGGAAGGATTCTGGGATCACCTCGATCGAGGAAATGAAGGGCCACTCGCTGGCATGGGCTGATCCGAACTCAACCTCCGGTTATCTGATCCCGAGCGCCACACTAAAGACGCACGGGATCGATCTTGCCGACGGGAAGTATTTCACGCGGACCGGGTTCGCGGGCGGGCATGAACAGGGTGTCGTCGCGATGCTCAACAAACAATACGATGCTTGCGTGACCTGGACATCGGGGCAGGGAGAGAAGTCCGAAGGCTATAGCCGAGGCAATTTGCGTTCGATGGTCGACCGAGGCATGCTTAAAATGTCCGACGTCAATATCATTTGGCAATCGGGTAAAATTCCCAATGGTCCATGGGCCATGCGTAGCGCGCTTCCGGCCAGTCTCAAGCAGGAATTCGCTGACTTCATGCTGGACCTGCCAAAATCGCATCGCGATGTTTACGACCTGGTTGAGGCGGGTGCCGGAGTCGGCTACGTACCGGCGACGATGGATCTCTACAAGGACATCATCGACCTGCGTGAGGCCGAACGTCGCGGCAACCGGACCTGATCGCGGATGGCGACAGCTGACCCCGCCTGGCAATTATTTGAACAGCGTTTCGGCGCGCTGCGGCGGGCAAAGCGCACCGAGACCATACTGATCTTTGCCATACTGGTCCTGCTGTTCTTGGTTTCAGCGGTGTGGACCGATTTCTCGCCGTC
>JBEKGV010000445.1:0-4786 GCA_050012615.1 Acetobacteraceae bacterium
GATCTGCGACGGCAAGTGTTCCTTGGGCGTCATGCGGCCTGGCAACAAACCGGCGCACAAGGCCTGCGCCAATGTCTGTCTTCTGGGCGGCGTACCACCGGTTTTCATCACCACCACTCAGGTGCTCGGCACCCGGTATGTGCTGATGGGCGATCCCGAGAACCACGCACTTCCCGATGCATTTCGCGATTACGTCGCCATCACGAGCCGAATGGATGGGACATTGGAACGGATCGGTGATGCATTGGTTTTCCGCACCGATGTCACCAGGGCCGTCTTGCCGTGATTTGGCGTTCCACGGCGCAGATCCTTGCCGCATTCCTGGTAGCCTGGCTGGCGGTCTGGTTTGGTCCCGATCTTCTGATCCCGCTTGGTCTGGGCGAGTTCGTGTTCATTGGCCAGCTTTGCCTTGTGATCCTGGCGCTGTCATTGTTGGAGGCAGTGTTCAGGCGCATCGCGCCGCCTCGGGGCACATCGTCAACCGGCTCGACACCATCGGCGCCAGGTTGAGGAGCGCGCACCACAATTCATGCGTCGTGGCCGGGCTTGATCCGGTCATCCATCACCGTGACAGGGCCCCCGGACGATCCCCCGATCAAGTCGGGGGAGAGGGACGACGTGTTGGGCGACCGCGCCGATATCAAAATCAATTCGGCGACTGGTATCACGCCCGCCGGCGGACTCGTTTCGGTGCCGAGCGTTCCAGCAGCGGCGCGAGATAATGGCCGGTGTAGCTGTCGCGATTGGCGGCGATATCCTCAGGCGTGCCCTCGGCGACAATCAGTCCGCCGCCATCGCCGCCCTCGGGACCGAGATCAAGAATCCAATCAGCGGTCTTGATCACTTCCAAATTGTGCTCGATCACGATCACGGTGTTGCCTTGATCGACCAACGCATGCAGCACCTCGAGCAGCTTGCGCACGTCCTCGAAATGCAGGCCCGTTGTCGGCTCGTCGAGAATATACAGCGTGCGCCCGGTCGCGCGCCGCGCCAGTTCCTTGGATAATTTGATGCGTTGTGCCTCGCCGCCTGATAGAGTCGTCGCCTGCTGGCCAAGCGCGATATACCCGAGGCCCACCTGCTGCAGGATTTTCAGCCGATCATGTATGCGGGTCTGCGCGCTGAAGTAGGGGACCGCTTCGTCCACGGTCATCGCCAGCACCTCGGCGATCGACTTGTCGCGGAACTTGATTTCCAACGTTTCACGGTTATAGCGCCGGCCCTTGCACGTATCGCAGGTGACATAAACATCCGGCAAAAAATGCATCTCGATCTTGAGCAGGCCGTCGCCCTGACAGGCCTCGCATCGTCCGCCTTTCACGTTGAACGAAAACCGTCCCGGCTTGTAGCCGCGGGCGCGCGACTCCGGCAACTCAGCGAACCAATCGCGGATGGGAGCGAACAAATCCGTATACGTCGCCGGATTTGAACGCGGCGTTCGGCCGATCGGCGATTGATCGATGTCGATGATTTTATCGAGTTGATCCAGGCCCTCGATTCGGTCGTGAGGCGACGGCGACTCGCCGGCCCCCATCAGTCGCCTTGCCGCGGCTTTGTACAGCGTATCGATGACCAGCGTGGATTTACCGCCGCCCGACACGCCCGTCACGCAAGTGAAGGTGCCGAGCGGAAACGCCGCGTTGATGTGCTTCAGATTGTTGGCACGCGCGCCGACCACCCGGACAACGCGATCCTTTTGCACCGGCCGGCGCATCCGCGGCACTTCGATGCGCCGCCGTCCCGACAGATAATCCCCCGTCAGCGACGCCGGATTCGCGGAGACCTCGGCTGGCGTGCCCTCCGCGATGATGCGGCCGCCGTTCACGCCGGCCTCGGGGCCGATATCGATCAGGTGGTCGGCGGCACGAATCGCGTCTTCATCATGTTCCACGACGAGAACGGTGTTGCCGAGGTCGCGCAGCCGCCGCAACGTCCCCAGCAGCCGCTCGTTGTCGCGTTGATGCAAACCGATCGACGGTTCATCCAGCACGTACAGCACGCCGGTCAGTCCGGAGCCGATCTGACTCGCCAGCCGGATCCGTTGCGACTCGCCACCGGACAACGTCGCAGAGCCGCGCGACAGCGTTAGGTAGTCCAGGCCTACATCGACCAGAAACCGCAGCCGGTCATGGATTTCGCGCAGGATCCGCCCAGCGATTTCGGCGCGCTGGGGCGTCAGTGTCGGCAGGACGCCATCGAACCAGTGCAATGCCCCTCGGATGGACAATTCCGACGCCTCGGCGATGTTTTTGCCGCCAACCCGGACCGAGAGAGCTTCCGGCTTCAGGCGCGCGCCGCCGCAGGTGGTGCACGGTTTCTCGGACTGATAGCGCGAAAGTTCTTCGCGCACCCAGGCGCTGTCGGTTTCGCGGTAGCGCCGCTCGAGGTTACGCAGCACGCCCTCGAACGGTTTCGTAACGGTATAAGCGCGCACGCCGTCCTTGTAGGTGAACGAGACCGGGTCTTCGCCGGTTCCGGACAGAATGGCGTCGCGCGCCTTCGCCGGCAGGCCGCTCCACGGGGTTTTCGTCGTGATCCGAAGATGTCGCGCCAGGCTTTGCAGGGTTTGATCGTAATACGGGCTTTGCGAGCCAGACCACGGCGCCACGGCCCCTTCGGCGAGACCAAGCCGCTCGTCAGGCACCACCAAATCCGGATCGAAAAAGCTTTCAACCCCCAATCCATCGCACGCTGGGCATGCGCCATGCGGCGAATTAAAGCTGAACAGCCGCGGCTCGATCTCTTCGATCGTGAAGCCGGAGACAGGACAGGCGAATTTCGACGAGAACACGGTCCGGTCCGCCGAGTCGGCGTTTTCCGCGTAGACGATGCCTTCGGACAATGCCAGTGCGGTTTCGAAACTATCTGCCAGCCGCGACGCGACCCCGTCCCGGACGACGATCCGGTCCACGACAGCCTCGATCTCGTGACGGGTTTTGCGGTTCAGCGCGGGGACCTCACCGATTTCGTACAGCTTGCCGTCGACTTTCACCCGGGTGAAGCCGCGCCGCTGCAACTCGGCCAGTTCCTTGCGATATTCGCCTTTGCGGTCCCGCACCACGGGTGCCAGCAGCAGCAGACGCGTACCCTCCGGCATCGCCATCACACGGTCGACCATTTGCGAGATGGTTTGCGCCTCGATCGGCAGGCCGGTCGCCGGCGAATAGGGCACCCCGACTCGTGCCCACAACAGCCGCATGTAGTCATGGATCTCGGTCACCGTGCCGACGGTCGAACGTGGGTTGCGGCTGGTGGTTTTTTGCTCAATCGAAATCGCCGGCGACAGACCCTCGATGCTGTCCACATCCGGCTTGCCCATCAGTTCCAGGAACTGGCGGGCGTAAGCGGACAGCGACTCGACATAGCGCCGCTGGCCCTCGGCATAAATCGTGTCGAACGCCAGCGAGGACTTGCCCGAACCGGACAGCCCGGTGATGACCGTCAGCGAGTCGCGCGGGATCGTGACGTCGATATTCTTCAGGTTATGCTCACGCGCACCGCGCACGACAATCGCGTTTCCGCGCACCTGGCGGGCGTTTTCATGCTCCTGAGGCGTTATGATGGAGCCGTCCATCGGTGCGATTACCCCTGTTGCGGCGAGTCGATTTGTTCTATGGATGTTCCCCGCGACCATGGCAAATCCCGCCCGATCCTGGAAGGGGGGTCCCCCATCCTGAAAGGGAAGCCATGGATGGGTTGTTAACCAATGGTCCTTACCCTAAGGCACTATCCGACATGAAGGGAGCCGAGCGATGGCTGGCAGCGTCAACAAAGTGATCCTGGTGGGTAACCTGGGTCGTGACCCCGAGGTCCGCAATACCCAGGACGGAAGCAAGATCGTCAATCTCGCTTTGGCCACGAGCGAAACATGGAACGACAAGGCCTCCGGCGAACGCAAAGAAAAAACCGAGTGGCATCGTGTCGTGATCTTCAACGATCGGGTCGCCGACGTGGCCGAGCGGTATCTGAAAAAAGGCGCCAAAATCTACGTCGAGGGCTCGTTGCAGACCCGCAAATGGACGGATCAGGGCGGCCAGGAACGCTATTCGACCGAGGTCGTGATCGGCCGGTTCAATGGCCAACTGACGATGCTCGACACCCGATCGAGCGGTGGCGACTCGGGGTCGTACGCCGGCGGGATGGCGGAGCCCCCAATGGGTGGCGCGACTCCGCCGCGCGAACGTGCCCCGGCGGCAGCGCGTCCGGCAGCGGCGGCGGCGCGTGGCGGAGCCCCATCCTGGGACGCGCCGCGCGGCGGCGATCTGGACGACGAAATTCCGTTCTGAGCCTATTGATCGCCAGGCCTCTGGGCGCGCATTTGCAACCCGCCAGGCGTCGCGCGGAAGTGGGTGAGCGTCCGGTCCGCATGGCGCATCCGCCACGACAGCATGCGCTGTGCGTAATCGCGAACGACGCCGGCATAAGCAGGGTCGCCGGCGAGGTCATGGAAGTGGTGCGGATCGGCGCTCAGGTCGAACAGCAGCGGCGGCAGAGCGGCGAAGTGGACATATTTGAAAGCCGCGTCCTGCAGGACGCAGAGCGAGCATTCGTCCATCGTCAGGCCGAGTTCCTTCTCCGCGTTTGATCCTGGGGTTTCGCGGAAGTCGAACTCGTAGTGCAGAGCGTCGCGCCAATCGGCGGGCCGTCGTCCGTGCACCAACGGCAACAAACTGCGTCCATCGACCGCGTTCGGCACATCGCCGCCAATCCAGGAGACCAGGGTTGGCAGAATGTCGACCATTTCGGTAAATGCGTCCTGAATGTCGCCGCGCGTCGAGCTTGCATC
>JBEKGV010000446.1:0-4777 GCA_050012615.1 Acetobacteraceae bacterium
TCTTCTTGCCTCGGAAACTTTCAGCCCAGTAACACATTTGTCGTCTTGGAGAGGGGCCTGTTTCTCTCACGGGTACGATTTCATTTCAGCGGCGCGCGGGTCGTAGGCCCCACGCGCTCTTTTCTATCTTTCATCAAACTGCTTCATTACAAAAAGATACAATCAGAGGCGCGACGTTACTCGGACCTACGGCCTTAACGTCCGGCAGTCGACATTAGCCTGATGCCCTCCGCCGAGCGAAGACCCGCGTATCATCTTTCGCTTCAATGCCGGAACCAGGCCCAAGGCATCCCGTTTCCTCAACGATGCAAATCAGCAAGTGAGGAACGATCCGTGGCCGCGGCTAAATTGAAGAATGGATATGGGCCACGTGTCATTGTTGCAATTCCGGTTCATAACGAATCCGGATATATCGAGAAATGCCTGGGTGCCCTTGCCCTTCAGGAGGGAGCATCTCCCTTTGATGTCGTTGCGCTTCTGAATAATTGCACGGATGCCACGTCCCGGATCGTGGACGGCCTTGCCTCGCGGCTGCCGTACCGGTTGCATATCCTTGAATACTGGCTGGATCCCTCTGTGCGAAGCGCGGGACTGGCACGGCGAATGGCGGTGCGGCATGCGGAAATGCTCGCCGGGGAGGGTGGGATCGTCTTAACGACAGACGCGGATGGTACGGTGGCAACGGATTGGATTGCCGCCAATGTCGCGGCGATCGATGCGGGATCAGATGCCGTGGCGGGCATGGCGGAACTCGATAGCGAAGGCGCCGTCACAATTCCTCGCCAACTTCAGATCGATGAAGAGAAATCTGAAACCTTCGGCACGCTGCTCGATGAGATTGACTGGTTGCTGGATCCGGACGAAGCGGATCCATGGCCAAGGCATACCCAGCACTCAGGAGCGAGCATCGCGGTGCGCGCGAGCTGGCTCGCGCGGGTCGGTGGCATTCCACCGGTCCCAATTGGGGAAGACCGGCAGTTGTTCAGTCAATTGCGTCGACTCGATGCTCGTATCCGCCACTCACGGGACGTAGTGGTAAGCGTCTCGGGACGCATCGTGGGCCGTGCCAAGGGTGGAATGGCCGACACGATCGCGCGCCGTCTGCGAGAGCCTGACCAATGGCTCGACGATAACCTGGAACCCGCGTTGGGTCGCGCGCGTCGAGCGATGCTGCGCGCTCGCGCACGTGAGGTCTGGTCGGAAAAAGCCTGGGGCCAGCCATCGAGCATGCTTGCGAAATCTTTGCAGCTTCCCGCTGCGATCATTCGCCACGCCTTCAGTGCCGCGACATTCGGCCACGCCTGGAGCGAACTTGAACGCGCCAGCCCAATGCTCCGGTGGCGCGCGGTCCCGATCGGACACCTTGAGCAGGAAACGATCACGGCGGGCATGATCATCGAAGAAATCCGGGCCACAGGCTGCTTTAACGAGCCAATAAGTCGATGCGATATCGTGAGTTCCGCCTCTGCGCCACGACCCGAAGCCGTCGCTGAGCCTGCCGAATGAACTGGTTCGCCGCTGCATCCCCCGTTCGCGCCGTACCGGTCTCGCCGAGCCAGTGCACGACGACCGCCACCCCCGCTTCGCGGAGACCTCGTAACATTTTATCAACGGTCCGCCTTTGGTCGCGGCCGGACTGATAGTACAACACCTCGGACAATATGACGAGGTCGAATGTTCCGGTGGGCCAGTCATCGGGAATCCGCATTCGCTGGAACCGGACATGCGGCATGTCGCGGCAAACTGCACGGGCAGCGATAAGCGGCGTTTCACTGAAATCCACGGCCAGCAACCTGTCGCAGCGTGCCGCGAGCATCCGTGTCAGAACACCGATCGAGCAGCCGATTTCAAATGCGCGACGAAACCGCGCCCGTGGAAGCACCTTAAGGGTCGCAGCGTATTTGCGCCTCTCATAGGGGCTTGTCGTGTATCCCCACGGATCGGATTCCGCTGAGTAAATCCGTTCGAAGTATTCCGGGTCCGCCGAGCGATCGATCATGAATTGAGTAAATAAACCTCATCGCCGGAGAGCATTGCTCTCAGAGTATCACGATCAAGACGGAAGCCTGCCGGATCGTCGTCGATCAGGTCCGCGACCTGTGATTTATAAGCGTCAAGCGCGAGAGACTTCTGGCTTCGCGTATCATCTACACGGAAGCGCCATCCAGCGATTTTGATTCCGCCCATCTCCTGATTGGCCGGCAAAGTCCATCCCCACACGAGATACGACAGGTGTCGTGCCGTCAGCGCTCGCGCGACATGAACTGCCATTTTGTGAACCGCCTGATGATCGCCATGAGGGTCGTGGTCCCAAGGTGCGAAAATAACCGGCTTCGGGTAGGTCACGATCGTCGATACGATACGATCGACGGCGGCGACGAGGGCAGGCCCATCGTGAGGAGCTTCCGTGTCTCGTATTCGCATGAAGTGAAGCCGCTCCGGTTCAATTCCAAGGACATGGGCCGCGCCACGCGCCTCCCGTTGTCGCAGTGCGATCAGGGCATCTCGCGGATACGCGCGAGAGTTTGGATGCGATCCCGAGCCATCCGTAACAAACACGATCGCCGGTGCGATCCCGGCATGCGTAGCGGCGGCCAACAGCCCACCGCATCCAATGACTTCGTCATCCTGATGCGGGGCGAGAATTATTGGCGTTCCACCCTCAAGGATTTCGGTCAGACTGCCATTGGGCAGTGCTCTCGCGGCCGAGAGGACATCATCAGCGGTCATCCGGGCGTCAATTCCAGCGAACTCGGGTCCGTTGTTTGCGTGAATGTAATCGCGGCCTCGGTGAGAATTTCATCGGCTGCCGGCTGGCGAAGGTACGTGACGATATCGCGCATTAATCTCTCGACGGGATTGCCAATAGTCAGGCTCCTCAATCCCAGACTGCGTTGGACGAGCGGAATGACCTCAAGACAGGCTTGTTCGATCGCGAGGCGCGCCAGGTTGACGTACCCGACCTCGCCGTCATGTTCGTCATGGTGAGAGACGATCCGTTGCGTTGCCGACCTGATCCACAGGGCGGCGGTGTGAGTTTTTATCAACATTTGCGCGATACGAGCCGCCTGATGCGGATCTGCGTGCTGACCGCGTGCCTGAAGTTGCCGAACGGTCTCGTCGACGAGCGCGTGCAGGCCCCCGACCGTGACGGCCGACGTGCGCCAGGCACCTACCGAGAAATCCGGTTCGCGGAGATAATCGCCGGGCCTACCAAAGCTGTTTTCCGCGGACACCTCGCAGTCAAGCATCACTGCCTTTGTCGACGTGCTTCGCATGCCATGCAGAGTAAGGGTTGCGTCGGTATCGATCTCAGCCTGGGCCGCATCGATCAAAATCATTCGTTCGTCGTTATTGTCATCCAGAGCGGTGATCACCGCGCGGGTTGCGATCCCCGCCGCGGTACACATTGCCTTCCGGCCGACGATCCGGAGTGTTGATCCTGATCGAAAGGCACGGACCGGTTTATCCGCCGGTGCCACCCATAATCCGAACAGGTGGCCGTCTCGCACCGCGTCCGCCGCGGCAGCCTGTATTCTCGTGTCTCCATACCGAAAGATAAGCACGAGCGCGTTTACGTGCGCTTCGTATATGCGGCCGACTGAAAGACTTCCGTATCCGAGCGTTTGTAAGGCGGCACGCAACGACAATGTCCCCGCGATCTCTGTACCCCAACCCAACCCTCCCTCGAAAATCGGCAAAGGAGCAAGCATCACGCCCAGTTGCCAAAGCCTGTCTATCTCGGCGTTCGGAAAATGATCTTCCGTGCGAATATCCTTCGTTGTGTCGCGTTCTCTAAGCAACGCATCCAACAGTATGGTACTGTCATGGTCGTTAATTCGCGACTCCCGCATGGACTTCTCGCTCAAATTGGTCGCTGACGCCGCCGCTGGCATCGTCCGGGCTCTCGACACCAGCGGCCCCGGCAACGCGAATATTTAGACAATTCGTCGTTGATATCTTCTGTTATTGGCCGGCCATCTCAGCTTTGACAGGCGGTGGCTCCGGAGGAACGCCCACAGGCGGCACCTCATACGGACGAGGTGGAGGCGGGGAACCAGGTGGCGTGATCTCCGGCTGAGGATCGGTCGGATCCATAGGCCGCTGCGGATCGGGTGGGTCGGGATGTTGCATTGACCTGAGCGTGCTACCGCCGCGCCAAAAGCAGACCGGCAAGCAACCCCGCACCCGCGGCGATCAAGACAGCTGTCAGCGGCCGCGACTGAACGTGCCTGGCGACTTCTTCGCGCTTTTCAGGGACCGCGTCGCCGAGTTCGCTCATCATCGCGGAGGCCTTTCGGCCGGCGGCACGCCAGGCATCGGCCGTGGCGCGAGCGGCCTCGCTGAACACCGGGATCGTGTCCTTGGCCGCTTGAGCGGCGGTCGACTTCGCATCGCGGATCGAGGTGTCGATATGTTTCACGGGGTCATCGAATTGCGCTTCGCTCATTGTTCGCTCCATGGAAAGAGGAAAACCAACGTGAGAGGAGAGCCGGCCTAGCCGGCTCTCCCCGCGTGCACTGAACTATTTCTTCAATTCATCCTTAACGCTGCCGGCGGCGTTTTGAACTTTGCCGACGACCTTGTCAGCCTTGCCCTCGGCCTGGAGCTTGGCATCGCCTGTTACTTTGCCCGCCGCCTCCTTAACCGCGCCTTTGGCCTGATTGGCCGCTCCGGCGATACGATCTTTGTCCATCACTCAATACTCCATAGGTTAAAGCCCTTTCGGGCGATTCGACCGAGCCACTGTCTGCGTCGGCCAGGAATGTGCTCCCGC
>JBEKGV010000447.1:0-4768 GCA_050012615.1 Acetobacteraceae bacterium
GTTTCCGTGTTGACACTGGGTGCTCGCGTCAGCATTTTGCGCCCGCGCCGAGAGGCCGGGTCAACGGGCCGGGTCGAGGGGCCGGACGCACAAGGCGGGATGGGGCTGTAGCTCAGTTGGGAGAGCGCCTCGTTCGCAATGAGGAGGTCAGGGGTTCGATTCCCCTCAGCTCCACCATCCCGCGTTCCGTACCCCCGCGTTCCATACCATTGAAATGCCACGATGTTCGGTAACGCCCAGGCCCCCGCGCGGCTATTGAACCCTGGCACGGAGGCGACGGCGAATGCCCTATGAGCTCTATTACTGGCCTGAGATTCAAGGCCGCGGCGAGTTTGTCCGCCTCGCGCTCGAGGACGCGGGCGCCGCGTATATCGACGTCGCGCGTGGCTCCGAGAGCGACGGGCGGGGCGTACCCGCCATGATGGCGTTCCTGGAAAGCGACGGCATCGGGCATCCGCCATTCGCGCCGCCCATTCTTAAGGACGGCGCGATCGTTATCGCGCAGACCGCCGCCATTCTGCTCTACCTTGGAGTCCGTCTCGGCCTCGCGCCTCAGGACGAAGCGGGTAGGCTTTGGACCCATCAGATCCAGCTGACGATCACCGATCTCGTCGCCGAAACGTACAACTCGCATCATCCCATCGATGAGGACTTGTATTTCCACGAACAGAAACCGGAAGCCATGCATCGGGCCGGCGTGTTCCGGCGCGCACGGATACCGAAATATCTGGGCTGGTTCGAACGCATCCTCGCCGCCAATCCGGCGGGCGGCACCTGCCTGGTTGGCGGTTCAACAACCTATGCGGACCTGTCGCTGTTTCAGGTGCTGGAAGGCTTGCACTACGCGTATCCCAAAGCCATCGCCCGGTTGCTCGCCGACTTGCCGCGCGTCGCCGCGTTGCGGTCGGCGGTGGCCCAACGGCCGCGGATCAAAGCCTACCTGGAGAGCGACCGCAGGGTTCCGTTCAACGAAACAGGCATCTTTCGTTGCTATCCCGAGCTTGATGAATAGTGCCAGTGCCATCACACCGTCATGGCCGGGCCTGACCCGGCCATCTGTCGCGGCACTGTCCAGGAAGAGATGGCCGGGTCAGTCTCGAAAGACTGAATGGTGTTTCATTAGCGAAAGAATGAACGCAGGTTGGTTCATCGACGGAGCCAAATCGGGGTCTACCGCTGGCAGTGCGGGCAGTAAGTGCTTGTGTGCCCACTCAGGGCGACGCGTTCCAGCTCCGTCCCGCAGCGCGGGCAATGACCGCCAGGATGGCGGTGCGGCAGCAGAAAGTCGGCGGGAAGCCGCGCCAGGAAATCAGCACCGATCGGGTCGAGGTCGATCGCGGTGCGAAGCACGCTTCGTGTCGAATTGAACAGAAGACGGCTTTGCTCGGCGTCCAAAGTCCGAGCCCGAACCGCCGGATGGATCCGCGCCTGAAACAGGATCTCATCGGACCACGTGTTCCCGATACCGGCCAGCTTCGACTGGTCCGTCAAAAACACCTTGACGGGCTGATCGCGTCCGGCGAGCCGTTTGGCGAAGTCCGAATATTCGAAGTCCGGGTCGAGGGCGTCCGGGCCGAGTTTGGCCTGCTCGATGAATGACGCGATGCTGTCGGCAAGGCGCACACGCCCGATGCGGCGGCGATTGACATACGCGAGGTCATCACCGCCGGAAAAATCCAGCCGGAAGCGAACGTAATCAGGTTGCTCCTCGCCGGCTGGAACGCGGCGAAGCGATCCGGCCGGTCCGAAGTGCATGACAAGCATCATGTCGTTGCCAAAGCTGAGAAAAAGATACTTGCCGTGGCGGGCGGTCGTCTGAATAGCGCGGCCTTTCAGCCGGCGTTGGACAGTCGCCGCGGTAACCCCTTCCAGACATTGCGGATCGGAAACAATGACGCGCGAGATCGACTGTTTGACGAAATGGCGCTGCACTATGGCGCGAAAGGCTTCGACATCGGGCAATTCAGGCATGCTAACGCAACAGCCGTTCAAGTGTGTCGAGCCGGTCCGCATCGCGCGCGGGCTTATCCCACCGGATCCGCGCGATGCGCGGAAACCGCATCGCCACACCCGATTTGTGCCGGGTCGACTGATTGAGTCCCTCGAACGCGATTTCCAGCACCAGACCGAGATCCTTGTTGGCGCTGACCTCCCGTACCGGACCGAATCGGCTCACGGTATTGTTGCGTACCCAGCGATCGAGTTGCAGCAACTCCTCGTCCGTGAAGCCAAAATAAGCTTTGCCGACCGGCACGAGTTCCTCCGCGCCGTCCTTCTCGCGCCACACGCCGAACGTGAAATCCGAATAGTAAGACGAGCGTTTGCCGTGACCGCGCTGCGCATACATCAACACCGCATCGACGTTGAATGGATCGCGTTTCCATTTCCACCAAAGGCCTTTGGGGCGGCCGCCGATATAGATCGCATCGCGCCGCTTCAGCATCACGCCCTCGATGGCGCCGGCATCCGCGCCGGCGCCGGCACTCGCCGGATTGGCGCGAGCGGCCGCGAGCGATTCCCATGAATCGAACGCCACCATCCGCGAAAGATCGATCCGGCCTCCATGATACCGCGCGATCAAATCCTCAAGCCGTAGCCGGCGTTCATCGAACGAAAGCGGCCGCAGATCCGCGCTATCCTCGCTGAGCAGATCATAAGCGCGAATATGCAACGGGTATTCGGCGATCAGCTTCGCCGAAACGGTCTTCCGGTTGAGTCGCTGCTGCAGCACGCCGAACGGCTGCACCAGGCCATCGCGCACCACCAGCAATTCGCCATCAAGTGTCACGTTGTCGAATGCGGTGGCCATCAAAGCGTCCAGCATATCCGGGAACGCCTCCGACACGTTCTCGCCGGTGCGCGAATAAAGCCTTGTGACGCGTTGGCCGTCTTCGCCGCGACCGCTCACCGCCTGCACGCGCACGCCGTCCCATTTCCACTCGGCACGAAAATCGCCGGGGTCGAGCCCGGCGAAATCCGTTTCATCGATCGCATGGGCCAGCATCGGCGTATGGAACGGCGCGGGATCGCTGGTCTCGGGCCGGGCCGATCGACCTTCAACCCAGGCGAAAAGGTCGAGATATGGCGGCTTCAGTCCGTGCCAGACTTCCTCGACCTCGTTTGGCGGCTTCTGTCCGAGCATCGCGACCGCGTTCTTGGCGAGCCGTGCGGAAACGCCGATCCGCAGCGCGCCGGTGATCAGTTTCAGCAAAGCCCAACGCCCGGTTTCGTCTAGCGCATCCAGCCATAGGGAGAGTTGCCTGGGCAAATCGATCTTGCGGGTCGCGTGCAAGGTCTCGACGATATCGCCAAGCCCCGGAGCGGGCACTGCCACACTGGGCGATGTTTCGGGATGCGGCCACATCAAGGCCACCGTCTCCGACAGATCGCCGACGTAGTCATAACTCATGGCGAACAGCACCGGGTCGACCCGCTCGGCGATCAGCGCGCGGACCAGCGCGGGCTTCGCATGGGCGAAGGTCAGCTCCCCGGTCATCGCGGCGAGCGCGTAGCCGCGATCCGGGTCCGGCTCCGTGCGAAAATAATCGATGATCAGCCGCAACTTATTATTGCGCGACGGCTCGTAGGCCAGACGATCGAGCAATTCCGCGAACCGGTTCATTCGCTTTGCTTCGCCTCGGTGTCATCCTCGTCGCCGTACCCCATGAGGTGGAGCGGTTGGGCGCGCAATCCGCGTTGGATCGCCCAATGCACCAGAGCATCTTCGGCTCCATGCGTGATCCAAACTTCCTCGCATTCCGTTTCCAGAATGGTCGCGCATAGTTCGTCCCAGTCGGCATGATCGGAGACAACCAGCGGCAATTGCACGCCGCCCTGCCGTGCTCGGGCACGAATGCGCATCCAGCCGGACGCGAACGCGACGACGGGATCGGCGAATGCTCGCGCCCAAAGATCGCGGGTCGCCGATGGTGGACAAATAATGATCTCGCCGCCGAGTTTGCCGCGGTCGCGTGCCGCGACCTTGATCACTTCACCCAGAGCGGCGCCCTCCGCGCGATAGAAGTCGGTGATCTTTTCCATGGCGCCGTGAATGTAGATCGGCCGTTCCCACCCAGCCTCGCGGATCAGTGCCATCAACCGTTGCGCCTTGCCGAGCGAATAAGCCCCGACGAGGTGAGCCCGATCGGGAAACGCGCGGCAGGAGTCGAGCAGCTTCGCCACTTCTTCGCGCGGATCGGGATGACGAAACACCGGCAGTCCAAATGTTGCTTCCGAGATGAACGCATCGCACCGCAGCACCTCAAAGGGCGCGCAGGTGGGATCGTGGGCGCGTTTGTAGTCCCCCGAGACGACGACCCGGCATCCCTTCGCTTCGATGAGAATTTGCGCCGAGCCGAGCACGTGGCCGGCGGGATGGAAACTCACCCGCGCATCGCCCATGCGCACGGCTTCTCCGTACACCGCTGCCTGGCGCGTCGTGGAAAAGTCCGGTCCGTAGCGTAGTTCCATCAGCCCCAGCGTCTCCCGCGTCGCCATTACCGCGCCATGTCCTGGTCTGGCGTGATCGGAATGCCCATGGGTGATCAGAGCGCGCGGGCTGGCCCGCACCGGATCGATGAAGAAGTCGCCCGCCCGGCAGTAGAGCCCACCGGGCGTCGGGGTCAGGATGTCACTGGCATTCATTGCCGCATACATAGGCGAATATGGCAGGAGTGGGAGGGTATTGGTCTGAACAACCCCACGCTGCTGAGGTTCCCGCACGTGTGCTTGTTGCCTATCCTGCGTCAGCACGCTCCTGGCCAGGCTA
>JBEKGV010000448.1:0-6188 GCA_050012615.1 Acetobacteraceae bacterium
CACCGAAACGTCATTCTTGACGTTCGCTCCTTCGAGCTTTTGCGCTTCCGAGTGTTCCTCGCGCAATCGCCAGATCGCCGCCCGTTGCGCGTCGGAGGAGGCGATCGCGGCATCCTGCACGATACCGTCGGATAATGCGCCCTCCAGCACCTCTTCCAACGATCCGCTGAGGCCCGCGTTCGGTCGCGGCGTGGCCAGCTCCACCAGAACATAAAACGGTGCGGGTTTATCGAGCGGCAGTGTCGCGTTCGGGATATGCCGGAGAACGAACGACGTGCCGAGACCGGACATCAGTTCGAACGCACTGATCGACGCTGCGTCATGCGCCTGGAACCGAGCGAACAGATCCAGCGCGGCCGCAGCGGTGTCGACGGCGCAGAACGCCACGGCGACTTCCTTCGGTTGCGGCACCAGTTTCAGTACGGCGGCGGTGATAATGCCCAGTGTGCCCTCGGAGCCCACGAACAACTGTCGCAGGCAATACCCGGTGTTGTCCTTGCGCAGGCGGCGCAATCCGTTCCAGATCGTTCCGTCCGGCAACACCACTTCCAACCCCAGCACCAGGTCGCGAGCGTTGCCATACCGAACCGTGTTGTTGCCGCCTGCGTTCACCGCCAGAACGCCGCCGATTTGCGCCGTCCCCTCGGACGAAATCGACAACGGCAGCAAGCAGTCCCGCTCGGCCGCCGCGAGTTGCGCTGCCTTCAATGTCACCCCCGCCTCGATCGTCAGCGTCATGTCGACGGGGTCGAGATCGCGCACCCGGTTCAGTCGCGCGGTGCTCAGTACAAGTTCCGAGCCGTCCTCCGCCGGCACCGCCCCGCCGACCATCGAGGTGTTGCCGCCCTGCGTCACGATCGGCACGCCGGCCTCGGCGCACAGTCGAACGACGGCCGCCACCTCCTCGGTGTTGCCGGGCCGGACAACGGCGCTGGTGCGACCCCTGTAAAGCCGCCGCCAGTCCTCACAGGCGGAGTCCGTGTCGGACGGGTCGGTCAGCAGTCCGCGCTCCCCCACGACGGTTCGGATGGCTTCGATCAGGTCCTGTGTCACCGGGGCGGCGACGGCGGTGTCGGGCATGAGGCGTCCTACGGAACGGGCGTTTCCGGCATCTTAACCTATATCGGCGCAAGCTGGCACGGGCTTGAACTGTGTCCACAATTGTGTATCTGATGCTATGAAGGTTGAATGGGATGAGAACAAGCGTGTCAGCAACCTCAGAGATCACGGCGTCGACTTTCAGGATGCCGCACTGATTTTTCTGGGACCCGTGATCGAGGCGGTTGATGCGCGGCTGAACTACGGTGAGACGCGGCACCGGGCTTTGGGCCATTTCGACGGCGACTACTTCATGGTCGCTTACACGTGGCGCGGAGAAATCCGGCGAATCATCAGTGCATGGAAGGTCGATGATGACGGACGACGACGATACGCGGCAATTCTCTCTGGACGATCTTAGAAAGCAGCGGGAACGAGGCGCCGCCGCCGGGTAAGGCGTCCGTGCATATGCGGCTTGATACGGACGTGCTGGATTGGTTCCGGGCACAAGGTAAGGGTCATCTGACACGCATGAATGCCGTCCTTCGATCGTTCATGGAAGCGCATAAAGGCAAGCGCCACGGATCATAATTCGTGAGTGTCGCATCGGGAGCATTATGACCGGGAGCCAAACGAGGCGGCCATTCTCTGCTGCCCGCCCTGTTCCTCCCGTATGTCCTGTCGGCTATCCTGGCGCATTGGTAACCCACCAGGGAGAACGAGGGTCATGGCAACCATCACCATAAAAGCCACCGACGGGAGCGGCTCGTTCCAGGCTTATCTCCAGGAGCCGCAATCCCAACCAGCCGGTGCCGTCGTCGTCATCCAGGAAATATTCGGCGTGAACCAGGCCATGCGCGACACCTGCGCGTGGGTCGCTGACCTGGGATTCATCGCCGTCTGCCCGGACCTGTTCTGGCGCATCGAGCCAGGTATCGACATCACCGACAAGACCGAGGCCGAGTGGAAGCGAGCCTTCGATCTATTCGGCAAATTCGACAAGACCAAAGGGATCGACGACCTGAAAGCGACGCTCGCCGCTGCTCGGACCCTCCCCAATGCGAACGGCAAGGCCGCCACGATGGGTTACTGCCTGGGCGGACTGCTCGCGTTCATGATGGCCGAACAATCTGATGCCGATGTCAACATTTCCTATTACGGCGTCGGTCTGGACACTCTTCTGGGCGATCTGGCCAAGGTGACGAAGCCCCTGATTGTGCATATCGCTGATCAGGATGAGTATTTTCCAGAAGAGGGCCGCGCCATGGTCGCGGCCGCCACCAAGGACCATCAGCGCATCGCCTGCTATAACTACAACGCCAATCACGCCTTCGCCCGGATCAATGGTGTGCATTGGGACGGACGGTCCGCCGCCATCGCCAACGGCCGGAGCGCCGAGGCCCTGGTCAAAGCACTCGGCTAAGCGCTACAGGCGGCATGGCCCAGGCGATCCGGCGCATCGGCCCCGATTGGCTCGAGACATCGCCGAGCATCGCCGACGAGTTCAGACGCGAGGACTGACCCATGAGCGAATTTGCCGACGACATCAACCTCCGCGCGCAAATTATGCGCATCGATCGTGATATGGCCGAGACACGCAAACTCCTGCACGAAGCAGATACATTTCGTGAGGAGCGTATGAAGTTTTACCAGGAATCCCGTAAACTCGATGCTGAGCACGACAAGCTGCGCCGAGACAGCGTTCTTGCGCCCTGGCTGCTCGGGGCCTCGCTTTTCGCGTCGCTATTCGGTGGCCTCGTCGTCGCCTTGCTGACGCATTTCTGGAAGGCGTAGACAAACGTTGTAAACGGGGGAACCGCGTTCATGGATGGATCGATTAAGCCCGGCTCGGCCGGGACCAGCGCGAGCGGCAAAGGATTGGCCAAATCCGCCGGCGCGCTCGCCGGACTGAAGGTCGTCGACCTGACGCGCGTTCTCGGCGGGCCTTACTGCACGATGATCCTGTCCGATCACGGCGCCGACGTCATCAAGGTCGAGCCGCCTCAAGGCGATGAAGTCCGCGACTGGGGCCCTCCCTTCCACGAGGGCGATGCGAGCTATTTCATCGGCGTCAACCGCAACAAACGCGCGATGTCGGTCGATCTTCGCAAGCCGGAAGGCCAGGCGATCATCCTCAGGATGCTGGCGGAAGCCGACGTCCTGATCGAAAACTTCAAGCCGGGCGATATGGAGCGATGGGGCCTCGGCTATCACGAGGTATTATCGAAGCGCTTTCCCCGTCTCATCCATTGCCGAATTTCCGGCTTTGGCGGCGACGGCCCGTTGGGTGGATTGCCGGGCTACGACGCGATCCTGCAGGCGATGACCGGTCTCATGAGCGTGAACGGCGACGCCACGACGGGCCCGCTACGGCTTGGCACAGCGATCGTCGACATGGGTACCGGGCTTTATTCCGCCATCGGCATCATGATGGCATTGCATGAGCGGACCGTGTCAGGCCAAGGCCAGTATCTCGACATGACCTTGTACGATTGCGGGATGGCGTTGTTGCATCCGCAGGCGGCGAACTACTTTCTCAATGACAAGCGGCCGGCGGGCACCGGCAATCCGCATCCAAATCTCGTGCCTTACGACAAGTACCCGACCCGCACGTGCGACATCTTCATCGCCAGCGGCAACAACGGACAGTTCCGCAAACTGTGCGAAATCCTGGGCCGTGGGAAACTGGCGGACGATCCGCGCTTCGCCAACAATGGGGAGCGCAACATCAACCGTGTCGCGCTGACCGAACTGCTGCGAGCGGCCTTCGCCGAGCAGGATGGCAACGAACTCGCGCTCCGGCTGATCCGCAACGGGGTTCCCGCCGGTCCGGTTCTGCCGGTGGACCAATCGACCGCCGCCGAACACACCGCGCATCGCGAAATGGTCACTGAGCTGGACTGGTACAAGGGAATTGGCACCCCGATTAAGTTCAGCCGCACGCCGGGCGGCACGCGCCGTCCCCCACCGAAATTCGCCCAGAACGGTGACGAGATTTTAAATCATCTGGGATACTCGGAAGCCGAGATCGAGGAGCTGCGGCGCAACGGCGTGGTGCACGACAAGCGGCGCATCTGATCCAGCGTCGCGACGGTGCGGCGCCTGACAATGGACCGCTCGGCCATGACAGGGAGTCGGAATGGAGGCTTACGACCGGTCCGCACGCGACACCCTCTCTCTGCCGGACCGAGCCGGCAGCGCGGGTTCCGCACCATGGGCCGTGTTCGAACCCGACTGGTATCGAGCGCGATATCCCGGCGCACCAGCCGGATCAGATGAAGAACTGCTCGAATGGCATGTCACACACGGCCAGACCCAGGGCCATTCGCCAAATCGGTATTTCGATGAAGAATGGCAACTTCACAACTGGCCAGGCATCGTTGGATTGATCGAGGCCGGCTCCGTTGCCTCGGCGTTCGACGCCTGGTGCCGCGGCCCACACGCCACCAGACCACCGCACTGGCTGTTTGACCCTGTTGGATATGGAGAGCGTTACCCCGGCATAACGGATGAGAGTCTCGCACAATCCGGACTGATCAATCACTATCACCATTTCCTGGCCTTTGGCGCAGCGGAGCACCGCATCGGACACCATCTGTTCGATCCGAAAGTTTACCTCGACGCGCTCGATCCCGCGGCGGCGGAAGCCGCCGCATCCTTGCCGTTCCGGCATTATCTTCAGGGACTGGAAAGCGGTGCTCCAGAACGCCGGACCTCGGTTTTGTTCGATCCGACCTGGTACGCGGAACGTTACCCCGATGCGATGGGCAGCGGGCAATATCGTTCCGTTCTCGAACATTATTTGCGCGGTGACCGGCCGGCCGAATTCGATCCATCGCCATGGTTCTCCGAGACCCATTATCTTGGTGCGAATCCCGGGCTGGCCGAAGCGATTGGCCCCGAAGGCTTTCGCAACGGCTTTGCCCATTTTGTCGCCTACGGCCTGCGCGAGGGAAGATCGCCGCATCCCGATCTCGATCTCGGCTGGTACGCGGGCCGTGACGAGGTTCGAGCCGACATCGCATCCGGGCTGGCGAGCGATGCCTTTGTTCATTGGATAACGATCGGCCATGCCGCTGGCCTCGCGGGACGGCCGCCGCCGGTGATCCATTTGACCCAGGCTCAGGCGATCGCGCTTTACGAACGGCGGGCCAATATCATTTTCCCGTTATACGGCCGGCACCGGCTCGATTTTACTTGTCGAGGGACCCCGACGGTCAGCGTGATCATGGCGGTGCGGGATCGTTTCGCTGAAACGATGGTCTCGCTCGCGTCGTTACGAGCCCAATATCGCGGCGAAATCGAACTGATCCTGATCGACTCGACTTCCGCGCGTCTGGCGATGGACATCGAGACGCATATAACCGGCGCCACGATTTTGAAGTTCGGCAGCGCGTTGGACGACGCCGCGGCGCGGCAGGCCGGCCTCGTTTGCTCGACGGCGGCAGCGATCCTGTTGCTCGCCGATGGCATCGACGTCGCACCGGGTGCGATCGACAACGCGCTGGCTCGACTGAGCAGCGATCCAACGATCGGCGCGGTTGGCGGGCGCCTGGTGCAGCCAAATGGGAGCCTGTTGGAGGCGGGCGGCATTATCTGGCGGAACGGCGATTTGCACGCCTACGCGCGGGATGCATCGCCATCGGCGGCGGAGGCGAACTTTGTCCGCGACGTGGATTTCTGTTCCACAGTGTTCCTGTTGGCGCGGCGCGACGTTCTCACCTTCCTGCCGGAACAGGCCGCGGGGATCTCGGGCACCACCCACGACGCGGCCGATCTTTGCGCCCGTATCCATCAGGCAGGCTTCCGAGTGGTTTTCGAACCCGATTCGATCGCGTTTCTCACCAACGAACCGCCGGATCGGCTGCCTGACGGACAGCCGGCATTCGTCGCTGCTTATCCGGAGTACCTCGCCGGTCAAGCGGAGTTCGATCCTGAAGCGATCATTCATGCCCGTTCGCCGGATAACGGGCGGATGCGGATTTTGTTCGTAGAGGATACGATCCCATTGCGCCGCATCGGCTCCGGATTTGTCAGGTCCAACGATGTGGTGCGCACGATGGTGGCGTTAGGCGCATCGGTGACCGTCTTTCCATTGAACGAAAACCTTTTCCCCTTGTCGGTCATCCGGGCCGAGTTGCCGGACTCAG
>JBEKGV010000449.1:0-4758 GCA_050012615.1 Acetobacteraceae bacterium
GACAGGCAGGCCGACGCTGTTGCCGCGCCGGTTCTGATCGGCGCCGCCGTGCCGCGTGTTCTGCGTCGCTTTCCGTGGCCCAAATCCATGCGCTGGGGTGGCACGAGCCATTTCACCTGGGTGCGCCCACTGCGCCGGATCGTCTGCCTGCTGGACGGCCAGGTCGTGCCCTTCGACCTGCGCGATGGCGCGGACGACGGTCACGGGCTCGCCGCAAGCAACCTGACCGAGGGGCACCGCTTTCACGCGCCCGGTGCGTTCGCCGTGTCCAGCGCCGCCGATTGGTCGGCGAAACTGCGCGATCACCGCGTTCTGGTCGCCGCCACGGAACGGAAGCGCGTCATCACCGAGGGTACCGCGCGGCTGACAGCGACAAAATCAATCACTGGCGTTGACGACCCAGGGTTGTTGGATGAAGTGACCGGCCTTGTGGAATGGCCCGTCATGCTGGCCGGACGGATCGCCGACGAGCACATGGACCTACCGCCGGAGGTCATGCAGGTCTCCGTGCGCGTCAACCAGCGCTACTTCGCCACCCGCACCCAAAATGGCAAACCAGCACCGTGGTTTATCTTCGCCGCGAACATCGAGGCGGACGACGGCGGAGCGGCGATCATCGCCGGCAACGAACGAGTCCTCCGCGCCCGCTTTTCCGACGCGCGGCACTTCTGGGACCTGGACCGTAAGGCGCGCCTGGAGAGCCGGGTGCCATCGCTGGACCACGTCACCTGGCACGCGAAACTGGGCACACAGGGTGAACGGGTCGTGCGCCTTCGCCACCTCGCCGCGCGCATCGCATCTTTGGTTAAGGCTGGAGAGGCTCTGGCCGACCGCGCGGCGGAACTGGCCAAAGCTGACCTTGTGACCGGGATGGTAGGAGAATTCCCCGAATTGCAGGGGGTCATGGGGCGATACTACGCCTTGCATGACCACGAGGACGCCTATGTGGCCGAAGCGATCCGGGACCATTACGCGCCGCGTGGCCCGTCCGATCCGGTGCCCGTCGCGCCGGTTTCCGTCGCTGTGGCCTTGGCCGATAAGCTCGATCAACTCGCGTGTTTTTTCGCTATCGACGAACGTCCCACCGGAGCCGGCGACCCTTACGCACTCCGCCGTGCCGCCCTTGGCGTCATCCGCATCATCCGTGAGAACGAGTTGCGGCTGAAGCTGTTGCCGTTGCTGGACGTCGCGGTCGCCGGCGCTCGCCGCGCCGCCGGGGAGCATGCCCCCAATCTGGCTGGCGACAAGCTCGTCCGCGCGCTCAACGACGGTAGGGGAGCCGTCGCGCTGGTCGGATCTGATGGCGTTGGGCGGGTCACCCGGCCCATTCCGGGCACCGACCAACACGTCGATCTGTTGGCCTTCGACATCCTGGATTTCCTGGCGGAGCGCCTGCGCGTTCAGTTGCGCGCCGAGGGTGCGCGCCACGACGTGCTGGCCGCCGTGTTCGCCGCCGGTGCCGATGACGACATCACGCGCCTGCTCGCCCGTGCCGAAGCGATAAGCTCGCTCCTGGGCCAGGAGGACGGCGCCAACCTGTTGTCGGCCTATCGCCGCGCCGCCAACATCCTGCGGATCGAGGAACGCAAGGACGGGCCTCATACCGACGCTCCGGACTCATCGTTGCTGGCGGAACCGGCCGAAGAGAGCTTACATCAGGCGGTGATCGCCGGGCTGGCCATCACGAAACTGGTGCACGATGAAAAATATGGCGAAGCGATGGTGGAAATGGCGAAACTGCGCGGGCCGCTCGATACGTTCTTCGAGCAGGTGACGGTCAATGCGCCGGAACCGAAAATACGCCGCAATCGTTTGCGTTTGCTAAATCAGGTGCGGACCACGATGGACCGTGTCGCGGATTTTTCCCGGATCGAAGGGTAAATGGAGCAGCCATGACCAGGTGGGTTTACGGCTTCGGCGGCGGCGACAACGACGGTCGCGCGGAGATGAAAAATCTGTTGGGCGGCAAGGGCGCGAATCTCGCGGAAATGGCCTCGATCGGCCTGCCGGTGCCGCCCGGCTTCACGATCACCACCGAGGTCTGCACGGCGTTCTACGACAACGACAAGCGCTACCCTGACGACCTCAAGGCTCAGGTCGACACCGCGCTGGCGAAGATCGAGGCCGCGGTCGGGCAGAAATTTGGCGATGCCGGCGATCCGCTGCTGGTTTCCGTGCGCTCGGGCGCGCGCGTGTCGATGCCGGGAATGATGGACACGGTGCTCAATCTCGGCCTGAACGATGCGACCGTGGAGGGGCTGGCGAAAGCCGCGAAGGACGAGCGATTCGCATGGGATTCCTACCGCCGGTTCATCCAGATGTACGGCTCGGTGGTTCTCGGCGTGGATCATCACCAGTTCGAGGAAATCATTGAGTTTTCCAAGCTCGAAGCGGGGGTGACCGAGGACACCGGCTTGTCCGCCGGCGACTGGCGCAGCGTGGTCGCGGCGTACAAGGATCTCGTGGCGAAAGAGACCGGCAAACCATTCCCGACCGATCCGCATGAGCAGTTGTGGGGCGCGATCGGCGCGGTGTTCGGCTCGTGGATGAACCATCGCGCGATCACCTATCGCCGTCTGCACGACATCCCGGCCGAGTGGGGTACCGCCGTCAACGTCCAGGTCATGGTGTTCGGCAACATGGGCGACGACTGCGCCACCGGGGTCTGCTTTACCCGTGACCCCTCCACCGGCGAGAACATGTTCTACGGTGAATATTTGGTGAATGCCCAGGGTGAGGACGTGGTCGCGGGGATACGGACGCCGCAGCCATTGTCGGTCGCCGCCGCTCGCGATGGCGAGGTGGCGCTGGAGACCGCCATGCCGGCTGCCTACGGCGAACTGATGGCCGTGCGCGAGAAGCTGGAACAGCACTATCGCGACATGCAGGACATCGAGTTCACCGTGCAGCGCCACAAATTGTTCATGCTGCAGACCCGCAACGGAAAACGAACCGCGGCGGCGTCGCTGCGCATGGCGGTGGAGATGGCGCATGAGGGTCTGATCGATCGTGCCGAGGCGGTACGAAGGGTCAATCCGTCCTCGCTCGACCAGCTGCTGCACCCGACGTTGGATCCGAAGGCACCGCGTACCGTGCTCGCCAAGGGGCTGCCGGCGAGCCCAGGTGCGGCTAGTGGAGCGGTGGTGTTCAACGCGGATGAGGCCGAGAGCCGGGCGTTGAAGGGTGAAGCGGTGATCCTCGTGCGGATCGAGACCAGTCCCGAGGACATTCACGGCATGAATGCCGCCCGGGGCATCCTGACCACGCGCGGCGGCATGACCAGCCACGCCGCGGTGGTGGCGCGTGGCATGGGCCGTCCATGTGTGGCCGGGGCTGGCAGCATCGTTGTCGACTACGGGGCGCAGACACTGTCCAGCGCTGGGAAAACAGTGAACGCCGGGGAAATCATCACTCTGGACGGCGCGGCGGGCGAGGTGTTCATCGGCTCCGTGCCCATGGTCGAGCCGGCGATGTCAGGCGATTTCGGCACCCTGATGGAGTGGGCCGACGGTTGCCGCCGCATGGGCGTGCGCGCCAACGCCGAGACCCCGTTGGATGCCGAGACTGCTCGGAAATTCGGCGCCGAAGGGATCGGTCTCTGCCGCACCGAGCACATGTTCTTCGATCCGCAGCGCATCGGCGCGGTGCGGCAGATGATCATGGCGAGCACCGCGGGAGATCGTCGCGAAGCCCTGAGCCGGCTGCTGCCTTTCCAGCGTGAGGATTTTCGGCGGTTATTTACCATTATGGCCGGCTTGCCGGTGACGATCCGCCTGCTGGACCCTCCGCTGCACGAGTTCCTGCCGCACACCGTGGCGGAGATGGAAGACGTCGCGCAGGGGCTGGGAGTCGATATCGAAACGATCCGCCGTCGTGGCGCCGAACTCGCGGAAGCCAACCCCATGCTGGGCCACCGCGGCTGCCGGCTGGGGATTTCGTACCCGGAAATCTATGAGATGCAGGCGCGTGCTATTTTTGAGGGTGCGATCGCGGCGACGAAGGACGTAGGCACGGCACCGCATCCTGAAATTATGATCCCGCTGATCGCCACGAAGAAAGAACTGGAGATCACGCGAGCGCAGGTCGACGGTGTGGCGAAATCGGTGTTCGCCGAGACCGGAGCGACGATCGATTACAGTGTCGGCACGATGATCGAACTGCCTCGGGCGGCGTTATTGGCAGACAAGATCGCCGAGGTCGCGGATTTCTTTAGTTTTGGCACCAACGACCTGACGCAGACGGTATTTGGGCTGTCGCGTGACGATGCCGGAACGTTCCTGCCGCATTACGTCGATCTGGGGATCCTGGCCAAAGACCCGTTCGTTTCGATCGACGTCGAGGGCGTCGGCGAGATGGTGCGCATCGCGGCGGCGAAAGGCCGGGCGACGAAGAACGGGTTGAAACTCGGGATTTGCGGTGAGCACGGCGGCGACCCGGCCTCGATCGCGTTCTGCGAGGAGGTTGGGTTGGACTACGTGTCGTGTTCGCCTTACCGGGTGCCGGTAGCCCGTCTGGCGGCAGCGCAGGCGGCATTGGGCGTGAGCGGGGATCGCACGGCGTAGGGGGGCGTGGGGTGCCCGACACGGAGCAAATCCTTTCGCCAACCGAGGAGCCTGACAGCCCCGTAAACCTCAACTAAGGCGACGCCCAACAATAAGCGAGTCGAGGGACGCGCACTGCTCCTCGTCATCACCGGGCTTGACCCGGTGATCTCTCGCGGCAACGTGCTGGAACAGATCACCGGGTCAAGCCCGGTGA
>JBEKGV010000450.1:0-4757 GCA_050012615.1 Acetobacteraceae bacterium
ATGTGACTGGTCATCGTGAGAAACACAAAGCCACTGTCAGGCTCCGTGTAATCCGAGTTGAATTCTTCCCTTCTCACCACCCTAGCCGGACGCCTTACAGTCGTCCACAGCGGGCGAAGCCAAACCATCGGGCGGCCACACCGCCAGGCCCTCCGCCAACGGAATGCGCAGATTGCGAAACAACAGAGAAAACGACATCCAATTGCCCATGGCAATGATGAACTCCACCTGTTGGCCCGGGTCCGTGACGTATTTCACCACCTCAGCCCAGGAGGTGTCGGAAATGGATTTGCCGGTGAGACATTCGTCGGTGGCGGTCAGGATCGCCTTGTCCGCCGGCGTCAATCGCCCGGAACTCCGCCAGTCGCGCACCGCCAGAATATCCTCGGGCGGAATCCCCGCCGTGGTCGCCACGCGCCAATGCTGCGTCCACTCGTAAACCGAGCCGGTGACCCAGCCGATCCGCATGATCATCAATTCGCGCAGCCGCGTGTCGAATTTGTTGTTCTCCAGCAGCTGCATCAATTGGCTGAACGCCACCCTGGCGACGCCGGGATTGTTGGCCACCACGCGAAACGCCTCGCTTTGCGTACGCCGCGCGGGCATCCCCATCGCGTCGCCAAGCTCGCGGGCACGCTCCAGCGACACCATCGGTACACGTGAGGTCATGTCTCTCTCCATTCGCCGTTGCTCTGATCGTCCACCGCCTCGTACTGGGCTGCAATCCCCCGCTGGGGTCTGGTCTTTGACGCCACGCCGTGGTCCCCTGAAGGTGCCGCTGCTGGGGTCACGTCACGGAGTACCAACTTTCAATGCCGCATGAATGGGATGTAGAAGCCGATGTTGTCGTCGTCGGATTTGGCGCCGCGGGTATGGCCGCTTCGGTCACGGCCCATGATCTGGGAGCCAAGGTCGTTCTCCTGGAAAAAGCCCCGGAAGGCGAGGAAGGCGGCAACACACGGGTCGCTGGCCAAGGGTACCTGAATACGTCGTCATTCGACCAGGCCATCGCTTATCTGACTGCTTTGTGCGGACCCTATACCGTGCCGGAGACAATGGTGAGGGTGTGGGCGGAGGAGATGTGCCAAAACAATGCGTGGCTCAAAAGCCTCGGCGGCGATCCCCAGGAACACCAGCATCCCCCGGTCGGCATTGAATTCCCGGACCTTCCCGGCTCGGACTGCGTGCATAAATTCCACGATGGTCCGACTTACGGCTATTCCTATACCTGGCAACTGTTCGAGCGTCTGGTCAGGCAACGCCCGATCCCCATTCTCTACGAAACACCGGGGAGAGAACTGATCCAGCACGACACCACCAAGGAAATTCTTGGAGTGCGAGCGCAAAGGGGAACTCGATCGGTCGCCGTCAAGGCGCGCAAGGGCGTCGTGCTCACCTGTGGAGGGTTCGAAAACAACCAGCAAATGATCCGAGATTATCTGCCGGGCGTCCCCTACTGTTACACCTCCGGCACGCCGTACAACGAAGGCGACGGCATCACGATGGCGATGTCGGTCGGAGCCGATCTCTGGCACATGAACAACTACGCCGGCCCCTCTATGGCCCTGAAAGTGCCCGAGGTCAGGACGTCATTTTCGATGCAGGCGCTGCACTATAGCAAGCAAACGCCGGGCGGCATGATCGTCGTGGGGCCGGATGCCAGACGTTTCACGGACGAAAAGTTTAAGACCCGCCATGGGAAAATCCCGGTGAATGGACGCTGGCTCCCGCTGTCCACTCCGTGCCCGATGTTCATGATCTTCGATCACACTTTGTTTTCGTCGGGCCCACTCTATGACAAGCATCCGAGCCACGGTTGGACGCAAATCATCGAGCGTTACGATTGGAGTGAGACCAACAGCGTCGAACTGGCGAACGGCTGGATCAAGACGGGCGACAGCCTCGCGTCACTTGCGTCGGCGGTGGGACTCGATGCTGCGACGCTGGAGAGCACCGTCAGCCGGTGGAACCTGAACTGTGAGGCGAACCGCGACCAGGATTTCGGCCGGACCCTGATGCTGACTCCCATCGCCCGGGGTCCGTTTTATGCGATCGAACTTTCGCCCTCGATGCTCAACACCCAAGGCGGTCCGAGACGCAATGAAAAGGCGCAAATCGTGCGGCCCGACGGCACACCTATCGCGAGGCTGTACAGCGCCGGAGAACTGGGCTCGATCTACAGTTATTTGTATCAAGGCACTGGAAACATCGGCGAGTGCCTGGCATTCGGCCGCGTATCGGGCCGCAATGCCGCGGCCGAAACGCCGTGGCAATGACTCCAACCACCATAAGTCAGACTTGTACCAATGGAGCTAAATTCTGACCGGTCGTTGCTGTCCTCTCAACGTAATGGCCCGGCTTAAATCGGCCATCTGTCGAGGCAACTGCGGCGATTGACGGCCGGGTCGCGTCAAGGGGCGCGCCCGGCCATGACGGGTAACATCTATACGGCGTTCACCGGCCGGACTGAGCTATCAGCACCTTCAGCCGGTCGCCGGCCTCTTTGTCGCCATGCACCGTGGACGCCACGCGATACCAGTAAATAGCCCGCGCGACGTCGCTCTTGAGGCCAGGGGCGTCGACGGTCGAAAGGAAGTTAGGGTCGTAGGTCTTCCCCGCGCTCGTGGCACCCTCTCCGCTTCCCGCCGCGGCGGCTCGTTCATAGAACAATCGAGCCGCGACAACGTCGTTCTGCTGCAACAATGCGTCGCCGCGCCGGAGCAAGACGGTCACCGCTTCCGGTGACATCGACGTGGCGGACGGCGCCAGCGAAGCGGCGTCCGGGGGACGAACGGGCACGGGTTCGGCGAGAGCGACGGCCGGCGTCGCCGGCTTGGCCGCCTCAACAGGTGCCGGCGCGGGAACCGCCGCGGCGGCACTCGCCGGGGCAGTCGCGGGAATCGGAGCGGCAACCGGCGGCTTATCGGCCAGCGCGACGCGCGTGTCTCGAGGTGTCGAAGCCGGTGCGGCTCCGGATACCGACACAGGCCCGGGTGCCGCGGGTTGCGGCAGCGGCGCGGGGACGGCCGGGGCACTCGCCGGGATCGGACCGGCAACCGGCGCCTTATCGGCCAGCGCGACGCGAGTTTCTCGCGGAGCCGGAGCGACCTCGGGGCCGGATACCGACAAGATTGAAACAGGCCCGGATGCCGCGATTTGCGGCAACGGCGCCATGGCCGTGGGGGCTCCACCTGCCACGGTCGAGGTGTTGGGAAGGATCTGGGCTCCCGGCGGCACTTTGGTTTGTGCCGGCGCGATGACGGTCACGCGCTGATCCGTCACGGCGGGCTTCTGAGCCAGAGATATCACCGGGGCACTTGAGGCGTCGACAGCAGGAATGTCGCGCCGGATTCCACCTGGCGGCGCGGCAGCGGCGACGCGTGAGGTTGGGGCGTCAGGCCCAGGCCGGGGCGTCGTGGTCCGGGAAGTATCCGAGGACAACACGGGGCCGGCACCGGTACGTCCCAGCAAACGGCTCGCCTGATCGGCGAAGACGGTCAGGTCGCTGGCAACCACCAGTCTTCCCGCGATTCTCTCATCAGCCGCGCGACCCCGCATATACGACGCGAAATCCGTCAAGGCCGAGAGCACATGCGGTGCTTCAGGGTCTACCCGCCGCAATTCGAGCACCCGCTGCCACGTGTCCATCGCGTTATCATCGACGGGGGACATGGCGTGACCATCGGAGACCTGCTGCTCAACCTTGCGCAACAGTGACGTGAGTTCCGGGTCAGCGCGGACATTAAGATAGTCGCGCTGCTGACCGGAGCCGTCGCCCGCGGCGAAAGCGGTGCTGCCCATCAGCGCGAAGCCGATGCAAAGTGCCGTCAATCCTGGGCGGACATGCCTGTGGAGCAACCCGCGTGAGTCGCGGGCGGCGGGCAAGACCGCCCGCGGGGAGCCGTATTGGCTCGGAAGCAATTGATCGCGATCACAGATCACTGGTCGGAACATCGTCGCTGTCCGGACGTTCGCGGCAGGTCTGCTCAATCCCTGGTAGCGTGCAGGTTTCGGAATGAGCTTGAACAAAAAAGTTCTCCAGGCGGCGCGCCGGTGCGGGATATCCGCCAGGAAGACGGCGCTTCGCATATTTTGACTTCCCTTGCCCCCGACTTAGTGCCTCCCCAGGGCAGCACTATAGAGGTTGCAATCGGTTCCGTCTTCTCAATTTTCACGCGGCGGATCCCGGCCGTATCCGATTTTCGACGGATACTTTGCCACGGGCCAGGCGCCAAATAAGCTCCATTTCGCGGCATTAAGCCGCATTCTTCGAACTGGCCGGCGTTACGGTCACTCGCCTTGTCCAGGCCTGCCGGTTACGAAAGTCACCCGGTGTATCCGGCGTGCATCATTGACAAGCACGCCGGGGTAGGACACAGCGCCGCCCAAGGCCTGCGGCAAGGCGCGCCGCTTCCCCACTCCTTTGGCGGACGCATTGATCTTGTCAGGATCGATCATCTTCTTCTCCGTCCCAGCCCAAATCGGCCCAGCCCAAATCGGCTCAGCCCAAAGCGGCGAACCGCGTCTGACACCGCCCGTCGGCGTTCCGGCCTGGTTGAGTTCGTTTGGCCAAAGGCAACCCTCCCGAAAGCACCAGGGGGGAACCAGTGCACGCGCGGCCCGGCGTGAGAATGGGCCCGGGCGAAACAGGGCCCGTGCGAGAATGGACCCATTTGAGAATGGGGAGGCTTACGCGCCCTCGCCAGCCGTCGCACAATCGCCGTGGAATAGTTCTCGATTCGAGGGTCTTCGGATGA
>JBEKGV010000451.1:0-4756 GCA_050012615.1 Acetobacteraceae bacterium
CATGGGCTAATCTCGGCCTCGCCGTGCTGAAGGATGGGCGGGCGGAGGAAGCGGTCCAATGTGAACGCGAAGCCCTCCGTCTTGATCCGGACAATGTCGAGGCGCTGAACAATCTTGGCATCGCGATGCACGCGTTGAATGCCCTGGTTGAAGCGGAGAACCATTTCCGCGCCGTGCTGCGCCTTGCTCCCGGCCATGCCAATGCCACACTCAACCTCGGTGTCATTCGCCAGTCCCTGGGACACCTGGATGAGGCGGAGACACTCTACCGGCGCGCGCGCGCGCTTGGCGCCGATGAGGCGCGGGTGTGCAACAACCTTGCCCTGGCACTGGCCGAACTTGACCGGTTGGAGGAGGCCGAGATCGTCTGCCGCGAGGCGCTCGCCGCCAGCCCCGGCTACCCGGAGGCCGCGGTCAACCTCGGGATGATCTTGCTGATGCGCGGCAAGATGCGCGAGGCCTGGCCCTGTTACGAAGCTCGATGGCAGGTGCCGCCTCTGCTTGGACAGGTCCGTTTGCCGGACGAAAAACGGTGGACCGGGACCGAACCGGTCGCTGGAAAGACAATCCTTCTGCTGGCCGAGCAGGGATTCGGAGATACAATTCAATTCTGCCGTTATGCGCCGCTGGTCGCCAGGCTTGGCGCCCAGGTGGTCCTGGCGGTGCCGGCGACGCTCCGCCGGCTGATGGGGGCGCTGGACGGTGTGCATCGGATCGTGTCGCAGGACGACGTGTTGCCGGTGTTCGATTTGCATTGCCCGCTGATGAGCTTGCCCATGGCATTCGGCACGTCGGAGGAAACGGCACCATCGTCCGTCCCTTATCTCGAGGCTGACCCGGAGGCGATCGAACGGTGGGAAACCATGCTCCCGTCCAGGGGTGACGACGTCCGTCTCCGCATTGGCCTGGTGTGGGCTGGGGCGCGGCGCACCGGACAGCCGCACGCGGCGGCGATCGATCGGCGCCGGTCCATGAGATTTTCCGATATGGCACCACTCGGTGCGGTGCCGGGGTGTGTATTCGTATCGCTGCAGCTCGGGCCGCCGGCGAGGCAGATCGCGAAAGCGCCGTTCCCCGTGATCGACGTCTCCGATCGTTTGAGTGATTTCGCCGACACCGCCGCACTTGTCGGAGCGCTGGACCTGGTCGTTACCGTGGACACCGCCGTCGCCCATTTGGCCGGTGCCCTCGGCAAGCCGGTCTGGTTGCTGAATCGGTTCGACAGTTGCTGGCGCTGGCGGCGCGATCGGGATGACAGTGTCTGGTACCCGACCATGCGCCTGTTCCGACAGACCGCGCCGGGCAATTGGACTGGCGTGATCCAGCGCGTGGCGGCCGCGCTGCCAGGGTTCCACGTATTCAACTGAATCGCCGCTGGTCATTGTCCCCGCTGGGTGGCAACCTCATCCGGTCAGCGAGGGAGGCCGCGTTGCGAAGCAATCATCTGGAAGTTCGTCCAATGTCCGGTACCGCCGGAGCCGAGATCGCCGGGGTTGACCTGAGCCAGGATCTTTCGGAGCAAACGGTCGAGGGCATTCGCGTCACATTGGCCGAATACGGTGTCGTTGTGTTCAGAGAACAAACTCTCACGCCGGAGCAGCATATCGCCGCCGCGCGGCGCTTCGGCGAAGTCAACATCAATCGGTTCTTCGCTCATGCGGATGGCTATCCCGAGATCGCGCTGGTCTCGAAGGAGCCGGACCAGAAAGTGAATATCGGCGGCGGCTGGCACACCGACCACAGCTATGACGAATACCCGGCTCTCGGATCGATGTTGTATGCGCGTGAAGTGCCCCCAAGCGGTGGCGATACGATGTTCGCCAGCATGTATGCGGCTTACGACGCGTTATCGGACGGGCTGAAGCATACCCTGTCCGGATTGCGCGCGGTACACTCCAGCCGGCACGTGTTCGGAATGGAACGTCCGGAACTGAAAGGGCGCATCGGCAATGCCGGCCTCGCGACCCAGGACGCGATCCATCCGGTGGTCATCACGCATCCGGACAGTGGCAAACCGGCGCTTTACGTCAATCCCGGCTTCACGCTGCGCTTTGAGGGCTGGACGGATGACGAGTCGCGGCCGTTGCTGGCGTTTCTGTACCAGCATGCCGCGCGGCCTGAATTCACCTGCCGGTTGCGGTGGCGAAATGGCTCGCTGGCCTTTTGGGACAATCGCTCGACATGGCATTACGCCCTGAACGATTACCATGGTCAGCGGCGCCTGATGCACCGGATCACGATCGAGGGCGGGCCATTGCATTGAGGAACCCGCGCGCGTGTGTACCTTGGAATTCAGTTGGCGAAAGTTCGCTCAACCGCGGGCATTAACCATTTATTAAGCGGATTGCTTTAAGTTTCCCGATGTGGAACCGAGCCACTCGGCGCGGCCTCCGACGGATAGACTCCGCCGACGACCATCTGCGACAAACGGACACGTGATATGAACATTTCGCCAGTTGCCACCTCGAGCCTCTACTCTGCCGCGCTGACCAGTCAGCCATCCCCGGTTACACGCAACAACGAAGGCACCCGCGCGGCCGGATCGCCGGAGGCAAAGCAGGCCTCGGTGAACGAAGCCAGTGGAAAGCCGGGTCGTCTCGACGTCGTCACCTGAAGGGCGGTCGGGGGGCAGTGCGGCGGAGCATCAACTCACCGGGGTCCCGAGCAGCACAACGGTGGTTTGCTGATCCGTGATCGTGCCGTGTGGAGTCGGACCGGCGCGTGCGCTTTCGCGAGAGCACCCATCGGTTTCGCGCCGCACGTCCATAATCACAACATTTGCAATCACGGGCGCGGCGTCGTCGGTTCGTCACCCAACCATCCCTAATCGTTTCGATGCGATGCGCGCACCCTCCGCCATTGCCGCCAGCTTCGCCCACACGACGTCCTCCGCCACTCGCCCTCGGCCGGCCGAGGTGTCGAACCCGCAATCCGTGCCGGCCAGCACTCTCGTCGGGTCGCCGATGGTCCGCGAGACGTTTTCCAGTCGATCCGCCACGACTTCGGGGTGCTCGACGAAATTCGTCAGCGGGTCGATCACTCCAGCGACGACGACCTGACCGGCGTCGAGGGGCAGGTCCTTCAAACACCGGAATTCGTGTTGATGCCGCGGGTTCGCGATTGGCAGCACCCATCCGCCGACATGCGCCTGGCCGATCGCCGGCAAGATCTCCGCCATCGCGACGTCGCAATCGTGCGGTGCCTCGTAATTCCCCCAGCAGGCATGGATGCGCACCCGGTCCGGCGGAATGTTCACCAACGCATCGTTGATGGTCGCCACGACGCGTTCCGCGAAATCGATGAACGCCGATACAGGCTGATCCTGGAACGTAATGTGACGCTCGAGCGCGAGGTCTGGCGCGTCGATTTGCAACACAAATCCGTGTCGAACGATCGCCTCGTATTCCACTTGTAGCGCTTTGCCCAAAGCCGCCAGATACGCGTCTTCGGTGTCATAATGTTCGTTCCGCATCGCGGCGGCGATGATGCCGGGCGAGGGGGCGGTCATGAACGTCTCGGCGAACCCGGGAGGGCCGATCTCGTCCAGCGTCGCCTGAAACTCGTCGCACTCCGCCTCGATCGACACGGGATCGATATAGGAAACCGGGCCGGTGGCGGAGGGCAAAACGCCCCGATTGCTAACCGATGGCCGGACGCTGTCGGCAGCCATGGACCAGGCTCGGAACTGTGGATAGCGAGCCATGTCGGCGACAGGACGACGGGTCCATGAACCGCCAAATCCTGTCATGCGATGGCGGACGTACAGAAAAAACGCCTCGCGCTGCTGTTCGCCGTTATTGCCGACATCGATGCCGGCGGCGAGTTGTTGGCGAACCACATGGCGAGTCGCGGCTTTGCCCTCGGCCTCGATCGCTGCTTCGTCAACCGCTTCACCTGCCGCACGATTTGCGTACAATGCTGTCAGGGAGGCCGGACGCGGCAAGCTGCCCGTGTGAGTGGTCAGGATGCGGTTGGTGCTGTGAAGCATGGAATTTCCTGTCTACGTCGCCCTGATTCGGACCGGTTCACGTCGTCGCCTGGTCAAAAAATCCGGTATACCCAAACAGCCCGACCGCACCTCCTGTGTGCAGGAACACGACCGTCTCGCCCTTGCGTATCTCGCGCTTTCGGATCAGGTCGATCATCCCCGCCATCGCTTTGCCGGAGTAAACCGGATCGAGCAAAATCCCCTCCAGCCGGGCCATCATGCGCACCGCTTCGCCCATGCCCTCGGTCGGAATGCCGTATCCCTTGCCCACGTAATCGCAGTTCGCCACTACGGATGACCGGGGAATGCCGCCACGCACTCCCGCATGGTCGGCGGTCGCCTCGGCGAGCCGAAACACGTTTTCTTCCTGCCGGTCGCGGGGCAATCGCACCCCGATACCCAGTACCGGGATGGCGGCATTCTCGCCCTCGAGTCCGACGACCAGCCCGGCATGGGTCCCGGCGCTGCCTGTCGCGGTCACCATCCGGTCGATGCGCAGTCCCATTTCATCCGCCTGCCGCACCAGTTCCTGCGCGCAGGAGACATAGCCAAGCGCCCCCACTTTGTTCGAGCCGCCCCCCGGGATGACGTAAGCTTTCTCGCCGGCAGCGCGCAGTTCGACGCCCTTTTTCTCGGCCTCGGCGTTCATGTCGATCCCACCAGGGCGGTATTCGATGGCACAGCCGAACAGCCTGTCCAGCAGCACGTTGCCGCTGTTGAGGTAGTCGCGATCGTTGGTCTCGATCCGGTGCTCCAGCAATGCGGTGC
>JBEKGV010000452.1:0-4752 GCA_050012615.1 Acetobacteraceae bacterium
CGGAGAGCCAATCATGTTGACCGAGCAGCAGGTTCGCCACTTTCACGAGGAAGGTTATTTGTTTCTGCCGGAAACGTTCACCGCCGAGGAGTGTGCATTCCTGCGCGATGAAGCGGTGGAAATCTATCGCCACGACCGCCCCGAGGTCTGGCGCGAAAGATCCGGCGCACCCCGCACCGCGTTCGCCGCGCATCTGTATAATGAGGCGTTTGGCTTACTCGCCCGCCATCCGCGCATGATCGAACCGATCGAGCAGGTGTTCGGCGAGCAGGTGTACATGCATCAATTCAAGATAAACGCAAAAGCCTCCTTCACCGGCGACGTCTGGCAATGGCATCAGGACTACGGCACCTGGGCTCGCGACGACGGGATGCCCGAACCGAGGGCGATGAACATCGCGGTATTTTTGGATGAGGTGATGCCGGTCAATGGCCCGCTGATGCTGGTGCCTCGCAGTCATACGGTTGGCGTTTTGCAGGCGGAACATGACACCAGCACAACGTCCTATCCGCTGTGGACGCTGGATGAAGACACCGTGACGAAGCTGGTGGATCAGGGAGGGATCGTCGCACCGACCGGAAAGCCGGGCGGATTGCTGATGTTCCACGGCAATCTGGTGCATGGTTCGGCCGGCAATATCACGCCGTATCCCCGCAAGATCGTGTATCTGACCTTGAATGCGGTCTCGAACTACATCCGAACCCCCACGCGGAGGGAATGGATCGCGCACACCGACTTCTCGCCGATCGTGCCGACGGACGAAGGCGCGCTAACTCGTTACGCGCGGCAGAGACAGCCGCGGGCGGCGTGAGGTAGTCTGCCTCAGACCGGTTCCAGCGGCGCGTTCAATTTGGTGCCCGGACAGATAATGCCGCCCCGGTCGCCGATGTCGATGCTGCCGTAGCGTTCCAGGTAAACCGGAGGCAACGGTCTCGCCTCTGGCACCGCCAGCCACAGCCGCAGCAAATGCCGTTTGCGTTCCGGTTCGGGCCAGTCGACAAAGCCTGTCCGGTCGTGCAAAATTGTGTGATTATGCACGAACTGGATATCGCCCGGCCGCAGGGTCATGTCCAGCCGCAACTCCTGGTCCTCGGCCAGCGAGTCAAAGCAATCCAACGCGGCGAGATCCTCCTGCGTCAGCCGCCGTGCCTCGGGAAACCGTTGCGCGGACCGGATATAAGTGCCGGAATAAATCGCCGACAAATATCCCTGGTAATCGTTGAACACTGGCGTGTCGAACCAAGGCTGCATCCCCTCCGGGACTTCGCCGCGCCGGTCGGTCGGGAACGGCTGGAACAGACGCCCGACGAGGTCCGGATATCGGTCGGCCATCACGTTGTAGATCGTGTTGGATGAAACCAGGGACGACAGCCCGCCTTGCTTCGCGGTCTTGAGACAAAGCAACCCGACGACGTCGCAGGAGTCGGTATGGAAATACTGTCGCTCCGTCGTCTGATAGGTGCGGACGTTCGGGTCTGCCGTTGCCAGTCCCAGATCGCGAACATGTCCGAGAACATGGCCTTTGGCGTTCTGCGAGCGGGCCAAACCGAGATATGTGCCGATACCCCAAAAGGCGGTGGCGCTCTCCGCGATCGGCCGTCCCTCGACAGGCAAACCGCGCATCAACACGAATCCTCGTCCGTGCAGCAGTTCGCCGCGTATCCGATCCAGGACAGGCCCAAACGTGGGCAGAGGGAAATCGCTCCGGGTGATCGAGGCGATGTCGCGGTCACCGCGGGCAGCCACGGCAGCCTCGATCTCGGCGAGATCGGAAGCGGAAAACTGATAGATCCATTCCTCCGGCCGGCGCGAGAGTTCGGCGCCAATCCAGGCCGAGGGCCCGTGAACCAATGGACGAGGGGGCATCGGATAATCCGCCATGTCTACGACCTTTCAATATCGCCGGTTGGTCAACATCATCGGTTGGCCGGGTAGCCGCCGATACTTTGCACGGCGCGACAAATCCTGCCAATAAGGCATGTAGGGGTGGATATGCACAGACGAAACATCATGCTTGGCCTCGGCGCGCTTGCGACCCATGAGGCGGCAGCGGCCACGATGCCGTGGCTCAGCGCCGATCTGCCCGACGGAACAAGGGCGGAGGCGCACCTCGTTCAGATTCCTGGCAAGCAGCCGTTGATCCAACTGTCCGACCGGCCGCCCAACCTGGAGACGCCGATCCAGGCCTTCCGGACGGCGATCACGCCGAATGACCAGTTTTTCGTTCGCTACCATTTGGCGGGTATTCCGGATGCGAAGTCGCTGGAAAGCTGGAAGCTCGAGGTAGGCGGCGACGCGGCGGAGCGTTCGGTCACCTTTGGCATGCGGCAATTGAACGATCTTCCCCAGACCGAGATCACTGCGGTATGCCAATGTTCCGGCAATCGCCGCGGCGTGTCTCAACCACATGTTCCGGGTGTCGAATGGGGTTACGGCGCCATGGGATGCGCCACGTGGCATGGTCCAAGGTTGCGCGATGTGCTGCACAGCGCGGGCCTCAAACCTGAGGCGGTGGAGATATGGATCAACGGTGTCGATGAGCCGGTGCTTCCGACGACACCTCCATTTCACAAGAGCCTGCCGTTGGCGAAGGCGCTTGCAGATGAAACCATCATCGCGACGACGATGAATGGCGGCCCTTTACCGCTGTTGAACGGATTTCCCGTGCGCCTGATCGTGCCGGGCTGGACGTCGACATACTGGATGAAGCACCTGTCCAGCATCACGATCAGTTCCAGGCCGATCGACAACTTCTGGATGACGAAAGCGTATCGGGTGCCTGCCGGCATGTTCGCCGTCCCCGATCCATTCACGACGCAGAACAACACGGCGACATGGCCGATCACGGATATCGTCGTGAACTCGTTGATCGCCTCGCCGGTCGGCGGCGACCAGGTCGATCGCTCAGGTTTCACGGTCCGCGGGGTCGCATGGGATAGCGGCAACGGGATTTCGCGGGTCGACGTGTCCCTCGATGGCGGAGGAAGCTGGCAAAGCGCGTTGCTCGACCGGGACCTTGGCCGTTATGCGTTCAGAACGTTTAGTTTGGATACGGGACCATTGTCGCGCGGATCGATCGAACTACGGGTCCGGGCAACGAGCAACAGCCACGAAACACAGTCCGATGCGTGGAAGGTCAATCCGGCGGGGTATCAGAACAATGTCCCGCAGCGGCTGACCGTGACGGTGGTGTGATGGACATGCGCTCGGTTCGTGTGGTGCTGATGGCTTGTTGCCTCGCCTCCCCGGCCGCCGCGCAGCACACGGCGTTGACCCCCGGGTCAGGAGAAGATGTCGTGGAGGCTGGGTGCGCGACGTGCCACTCGCTTTCCTATATCCCAATGAATTCCCGGTTCATGACGAAAGCAGTCTGGACGGCTGAGGTCACGAAAATGCGCGCGGCGTTCGGCGCGCCGATCGACGATGACGCGGCCAATACGATCATCGACTATTTGGTGACGAATTACGGGGTGCCGCCAAAGTGATGGTGGAACGCTGCCCAACACGTCGTCACCGGGCTTGACCCCATCCGCACTGAAATAAGGTCGTTGGGAGCGGGGCACGGTTCTTTAAACGTCATGCCGGGCTTGACCCGGCCATCAATCACCGCTCGTGCCTCGACAGATGGCCGGGTCAAGCCCGGCCATGACGAGAAAAGCGACATTCGCCGATCTTAATTTAGCGCCTATGGGGCTTGACCCGGTGATCTCTGGCGGCACAGTGCGGCTATAGTTGGCCGGCTCGGTGGCCGGCCATGACGTAGTTGACGACGGTGTCGGCATAACGAGTGTGATCGCGACAGACAGGAGGTGTTCTGATGGCGGCGTCGAAGGATAACCTGGCCTGGGATTTCAGTTTCCCGTCGATCGACGGAGAAACTATCGACTTTCGCACCTTCAGCGGCCGGACGCTGCTCGTGGTCAATACGGCCAGCTTCTGTGGCTATACCTATCAGTATGAAGGGATGCGCAAGCTGCACGAGGCGCGATCGGCGGACGGGTTGACGGTCATTGGTGTGCCCAGTCAGGACTTCAATCAAGAGAGTCCGGATAACAAGACGGTCAAGACGTTTTGCGAGACGCGCTTCGGAATCGATTTCCCGTTAACCGGGATATCGCACGTCAAAGGCCCGTCGGCCGCGCCGTTCTACGCATGGGTGAGAGAGGTCACATCCTGGCAGCCGAGCTGGAATTTCAACAAAGTCCTGATCGGGCGTGACGGCAGGATTTCAGGGACATTCGGCTCCGGCGACGACCCGGACGGAGCCAAACTGGGCTTGGCGATCGGGGCCGCATTAGCGAAACCGGCGTCCTGAGCGGCTCATACCAACGGCCGAACGAATTGACCGATTGGCAATGGCCCCAATGCGTCATCACCGGGCGTGACCCGGTGATCTCTCGCGGCACTGCGCCGCGATTGATGGCCGGCTCGGTGGCCGGCCATGACGTGCTTAGCGATTGTGCCAAAGAGGCAGTCATTTGGACGGCTGGTATCAGAACCTACGACAAATAGCGCGCCCGGAGATGCGCCTGGAAGTCGCCCGGATCCAACGGCTTTCCGGTCGCTTCCTTTAGCAGCTCGTTGAAGCCCAGAAGGTTGGCGTGCGCATGCACGTTGACGTGCAGCCAGTTCATCAAAGGCGACAGATCGCCCAGACCCATCGCGGTTTTCATGCCTTGGGTCTGTTGCAGCGCGACTGTCATCATTTGCGCCGCCGCCATCGCACCGAGCGTGTAACAGGGAAAATAGCCA
>JBEKGV010000453.1:0-4749 GCA_050012615.1 Acetobacteraceae bacterium
CGATGATCATCCTGACAGTGCCGATCGTTTTTCCGGTGATCCAGGCGTTGGGTTTCGATCCGATCTGGTTCGGCGTGATCATCGTAATGACGGTGGAGCTTGGGCTAATTCATCCTCCGGTCGGAATGAATGTATTCGTCATCAAAACCGTGGTGAAGGACGTCAGTTTCTCGACGATCTTTTATGGCGTGCTGCCGTTCGTGGCGACCGACATTTTACGGCTGGCGATCCTGATCGCTTTTCCGGTGATCGCGCTGTATTTGCCGTCGCGGATGTAACGGTGTTGCTCCGGGAGCAATTATGGATCCGCCGATAGTGATCGTGGTCGTCGGTACCGCGGTGGCGGGGTTCGTGCAGGGGCTGTCGGGGTTCGGGTTCGGCCTCGTGGCGATGGGGATCTGGGCCTGGTCGCTCGATCCGGTACTGGCTGGTCCTCTCGTCGTATTCGGATCGTTGATTGGCCAATTCGTCGCGAGCGGTGCTTTGTGGCGGGCGTTGGGCCGATGCCGGTGTCGGATGGATTGGCGGCATCATGGGTGGTCTCGGCGGATTGACCGGTCCCGCGCCGATTCTCTGGTCTACGTTACGAGGGTGGGACCGTCATACGCAGCGTGGTGTTTTTCAGGTGTTCAATATCTGCATGCAGGCTTTGACCCTGGCAGTTTATTTTGTGTCGGGTACGTTGCCGCGTGGGGTGCTTCCGCTGTTCGCGGTGATGGTGCCTGCGATGCTGGTGTCGACGGCCGCCGGGTTTGTTCTTTATCGCCGGTTCAGCGATCTGGTCTTCCGCCGTGTCGTGTTGGGACTGCTGACGGTGTCGGGCGCGGTGTTGATTTTCACCAGTATATTGAAGTTGATCTAGGCCAGGGTGGAACGTCCGAACCTCAGTGCGATGAGCGACATGGCACCAAACATGAACCAGGGTGTTCAGCTTCTCTGGCCCTCTGGCCCTCTGGCCCTCCCAAATTGAATTCTTACGGCGCCGATCGAGGTGTCTGACCTGGCCCGGGTGGCGCGACCGGTGAAGCCGAATTATGCGCGAACGTGCGCAAGGATTCATTTGAGAGGGCCAGAGATTTTCTTGGCGTGTGACGGTCGTTGTTGCGTCGTACAGATTGCGCCGGCGACGGCGGCCATGCCGTCTCGATATTGAAAGCGCTCCGACGATTAAACCACGATACGCCGGGGACGGCCCCTCAAAATCCTTGCCTTGCGATATCCATCGCGAAATACGTCAGGATCAAATCCGCCCCGGCACGTTTGATCCCGCCCAGAGTTTCCCGCACGACGCGATGCTCGTCGATCGCGCCGGCGAGCGCGGCGAATTTGATCATCGCGTATTCACCGCTCACCTGATACGCCGCGAGCGGAAGCAGACTGCGTGCCCGCACCTGACTCAAAACATCCAGATAGGGCAGGGCGGGTTTGACCATCAGGATATCGGCGCCCTCGGCTTCGTCGGTCAGCGATTCGCGGATCGCCTCGCGGCCGTTGAGCGGGTTCAACTGGTACGCCTTCCGGTCGCCCTTCAGGTCGCATCCCGCGGCCGCGCGGAACGGGCCAAAAAACGACGAGGCGAATTTCGTCGAGTACGCCATGATCGGCAGGCCGCTGAAGCCGTTGTCGTCCAGCTCGGCCCGGATCGCCGCGACCTGACCGTCCATCATCGCCGACGGTGCGATCATGTCGGCGCCCGCTCGAGCCGCGACCACCGACTGACGGGCAAGGTTCTCGATCGTGTGGTCGTTGTGAACATCGTCCCCGTGCAAGACGCCGCAATGCCCGTGCGACGTGTACTCGCAGAAGCAGGTGTCCGAGATCACCACGAGCTCCGGCGCAGCGTCCTTGGCGCGTTTGATCATCCGCGCCAGCAGCCCGTTCTCGTTCCACGAGTCGCTGCCGGTGTCGTCCTTGTGATGGCTGACCCCGAACGTCATCACGGCCTTGATGCCGGCGCGGTGAATTTCCTTGATCGCCGCGCCGAGTTTCCGTTCCGGGATGCGATGCACGCCGGGCATGCTCTCGACCGGAGCGAAATCGTCCAGCTCTTCTTCGACGAAGATCGGATAGATCAGATCGTCCATCGTCACGGTCGTCTCGCGCACCATATCGCGCAGGATCTGCGTGGCGCGCAGCCGGCGGAGCCGTGTGGTCGGGAAGGGCGCCATGGTGAAAACCTCCTATGCCAGGGGCGAGGGGCGGGGGCGAGGGTGTTCGGCGAACCGGCTGTAGCGGAAAGGCGCGGGGTCGACCACTGGAGTCTGGCCCGTCATCAACTGTGCCATCAGCCTGCCCGCGCCGGGGGATATACCAAATCCGTGGCCGGTGAAGCCGGTGGCGATGAAAAAACCCGGAATTGAGTCGACCGCCGAGATCACCGGGATCCCGTCCGGGGTCACATCCACCGCTCCGCCCCAGGTCGTGGTGACCTTCATGTCGTGCATCACGGGAAACGCCTCGGTCAGACGCTGCTTCGCTTCCTTCAGAATCGCCTCGGACGGGACGGGGTCGAGGATGCGCACCTGCTCAAATGGGGTTTCCTGATCCGGCTTCCACTGCGTCGGGACCATGCTTTCCCGGAGCCAGGGGCGGCCGAACCGAAGTTTGGTCTCCTTGCGGTGCATCCACCACATGGGCAGGAAATCAGCGAAGAAGCGAGCCGAATCGGGAACGATATCGACGTTGTTGCGGCTCCAGTTACCGACCGTGTAGCCGCCGTCGAGCCGCCTTCGCAGTCCGAAGCCGGGCCCGCCGGTGGACGTCTCCGGTCCGCCCTCGACCGGATCGATCCGCATCACGGCCGAGGTCACCTTCAGTTGCGGCAAGCGTAAACCCAGATTGGCGCAGAACAGCCTCGACCAGACGCCGCCGGCGAGCACGATCTGCTCGCAGGCGATCGGACCCTTTTCCGTGACGACGCCAGAGACGCGGCCGCCCTCGGTCTCGATCGAGCGAACAGCGCAGCGGGTCAGCAGGACCGCGCCGTGACGCCTCGCCGCCGCCGCGATCGCCGGCGCCGCATGCGCAGGTTCGGCCCTCCCGTCGCTTGGCGTTGACAGCGCGCCAGCCCAGTTGCCGGCGAGGCCGGGAACGACGAGGGCGATTTGGTCGCGGGTGAGCAGGCGGCTGTCGATCTGATGCGGACGCCCGACCTGATCCAGCCACTCCGCGCGTTTCGCGAGGTCCTTCTCCGTCCGGCACAAATAGACGATGCCGGAGCGGCGAAACCCGCTCTCGGCCTCGACCAGGGTGTTCATGTCGTTCCACAGTCGCAGGGCCTCGATCGCCAGGGGTGTTTCCCTGGGATCGCGACCCATTTTGCGGCACCAGCCCCAGTTGCGGCTGGATTGCTCGGCGCCGATCTCGCCCTTTTCGCACAGCACGACCGGGATGCCGTCACGGGCGAGAAAGAATGCGGTGCAAACGCCGATGATGCCGCCGCCCACGATCACGACCGTGGCGCGAGCGGGAAGTTCGGGGTCCGATGGAACGTGGTCGACGGGTGGGGACACGGTGGTCGGCGCCTGTTACAGCAATTCCCGGACTTTTTCCGGGGGCCGGCAGAGCCGGACGCCCTTGTTCGTGACCACGACCGGGCGCTCCATCAGGATCGGATGCGCCAGGATGGCGTCGATCAGTTGTTCGTCGGATTTCGCCGGGTCGCCGAGGCCTAGTTCGTCGAAAGGGGTGCCTCTGCGGCGCAGGAGCTGGCGCGGGGTGATGCCCATTTTGGCGAGCAGACTCTTCAGTTCGGCCTTTGTCGGCGGGGTCTTCAGATATTCGATGACCCGGGGCTCGTTGCCGGATTCTCGTAACATGCCAAGCACTTTGCGCGAGGTACCGCAGTTGGGATTGTGGTAGATGATAGTCTCGGCGGCCATGTCCGTGTCTCCTGTTGGGCAGACGGGAATGAAAGCCGTGGATCAATGAGAAGAACAAGAGGAGGTTTTCTTGGATCGACGTTTGTTTCTGGCCACCGCTCTGCTGGTGGGCTCGACCGCTGTTGCCGCGATCGCGCAAACCGCCCCGCCGACCCGGGTGCGTGGAACCATCGCCGCGCTGGACGGCAATAATCTGACCGTGAATAGCCGCGACGGTCAGAAGCTCGCGATCGTGCTGAAAGATCCGGTGACGGTCGCGACGGTGAAGAAGGTCGAACTGAGTGCGATCGAGCCGAACAGTTTCATCGGCACGGCGACTCGCACCGGTGCTGACGGCAAGCTGACGGCAATCGAGGTCCTGGTGTTCCCCGAGGCGATGCGTGGCACGGGCGAGGGTTTCTATCCCTGGGATCTGGAGCCGGGCAGCATGATGACCAACGGCACGGTGAAGGGCGCGGTGACGGCGGCTTCAGGCCGGGAGCTGACGATCGGGTTCAAGGACAGCAGCAACACGGTTTATGTGCCGCCGACGGCACCAATCGTGACTTTCGCACCGGCCACGCGCGACGATCTCAAACTGGGCGCGCCGGTTTTTCTCATCGCGATGAAGAATGCCGACGGCACGTTGGCGGCTGCGAGGGTGACGGTCGGCAAGGATGGTGTCGCGCCGCCGATGTGATTTTGTCCTACGCCGCTGTCGTTAAGGAGGTCTCCGATGTTGTCCCGGCCAGGCCGATGTGTTGCATCGGCCTGGCAAGTAAGGCCGACCCTGAGAACGCTCAGTGCGTCGAGAGGACGTAGACCGATATCTCCTGGGCTTTCGCGCGCGCATTCGATTCTGTGCCGCGCGAAGTGCCATGAAATCGCT
>JBEKGV010000454.1:0-4742 GCA_050012615.1 Acetobacteraceae bacterium
ATCTCCGCGTCCGCCGGATCGACGTCTTCCTCGTCGAACAGATCGTCGTCCGCCATGGTGATGTCGATCACCGGCCGCTCCATGACGAAATGATCCATGATCGTGCCGAGAACCTGAGGCTTCAGCGTCTCCCACGCCACGGCGTCGGTCTTGGTGACGGTGACGAAGTCGCCGCCGAGAAACACCCGCGCGACGCCGTCGAGGTCGAATAGCGCGGTCGCCAGCGGGGAACGGGCCGCGGAGGCGCTGGACGCGAAATCCGCCGTCGCGAGGCCCATGACCTCCCGTCCGGGCAGGAATTTCAAGGTGGCCGGGTTCGGGGTGCCTTCGGTTTCGATGAACATGGTGCCTGGCTCGGTTGTTTGTTGCACGTCGTTGGGGTTCCGGGGAAACCGGACCGGGCCGGTCCGGGAACCTCAGGCGCTACATCGTCCCTGATGGATCGATTGGCAAGAGGGAATACCGCCCCAGCCGCGGGGTTAGCTCAGTGACTGACGCGGAGTGGAGCGGTCGCCGGACTGGAGCGGGATGACCGCATCGCCGCGACTTGCCGTTCCGCCGATGCCGCGCGCGCCACGGCGGACAGCATCATCGCCTGGAAATAAGCCGGTGTGGACGAGCACCAGGATCCATGCCCTCGTTGATGCTCTGGGCAACCTGTCGGCTTCCATCTGACCGTGATGAGGCCCATGTCCTCCTGGGCACGGACGATCTCGTGCCCGCCGGCGAGGCCTTCGACGCCGACGAGACGGTAGTACGGTCGTCAAGCTACCCGCCGCCGCCGGAAAGACCGCCGCGATCCCGTCGAGGGCGAATTGTGACCCCGCTTCGGCGACGCTTACCGGCGATGTGGCCAAGGGCCCGCGGGTCGGCCGGTTCGCGCCACACGGCCACACCCATGGCCTGTCGATCCCGATACGGGCCGCGGTGTATGTGAGACAGCGTGGCGGGCGGTGGCGCGAGCCTGGAGGGCTGATGATGTTCGGATGGTGGCGCGACTGGCGGGAACGGCGGGCCGCGCTGCGCGGCTTGACGGAGCTTCAGTCGGACGAAGAGGGAGCGCTCATGATGCGCACCCTCAACCCGCTCAATATGGCGAAGGAAAGCCTCGACAGGGGCAACGAGGCCGAGGCTGTGCTGCAATGGGAGCGCGCTCGCGTGCTGATGCCCAATATTAGCCTGACGTCTCCGGACTCGCTGGAAATTCTACTGGAACTCAGGCGCTACGACGAAGCCGAAGAACTGATGCGACTGCGCGGACAGCGCTCTCCGCGGGAATACGTTTATCTGATCGGCCTTGCCCGGATCGCGGAAGCTCGCGGCGATAATGAAGAAGCGCTGCGACGCTGGGTCGTCGTCCGGGACAAACTTCGAGACGGGGGCGACGGTTTCCTTGGTTGTGGGCGATGTCTCCAGGCAATGGGGCGGCTTGACGAGGCGGAGCGGCAGTTCGGTCTCGCCCTTCGCCGCGCACCTGGCGACCTACGCGCCTTGGTCGGGCGGGCCCTTATCAGTGACCGGCGGCGGGACTGGCCACGCAGTCTGGAACGTTGGGGATTCATGGCGGAACAGATCAATTACTCGCCGGCCTACGCGTTTGTCGCGAAGGCTCTGGCTGAACTCGGGCGCATCGAGGAAGCCGAGGAGTATCTCCGGCAGCCATCGATGCTTTACCCAAGGGACCTCGAAATCATCCTCACACACGCCAACCTTGCTCAAAGACGGGGCGATCCAGGCACCGCCGCCGAGCGATGGGCCAGAGTGCGGTCGGCCGTTCCATATTTCCGTGCCGGATACGAGGAAGGCGCGAAATGTCTCGCCGCGGCCGGGCACGATACGGATGCCGACGCTGTCTTGCGGGCAGCGATTGAACGGTTTCCCGATGAGTCATGGGCTCCCGTCCTATTCGCACGCCTTGCCCATGACCGGCGGGACTGGCGGGAAGCTGTGGCCCGCTGGGACGCGGTTCGCCAGCGCTTTCCCCAGGACGGGGAAACACTGGCGTTGGCGGCTCAGGCTTCGCGAGAAGCCGGCCTGGAGTTTGAGGCGCGATCTCCCCAGTGATGAGCATGAGGTGATGAATATCATTCGCCGGGGTGAGTTGCCCCGCGATGCCGGAGGGGCGGAAGCCTGATTGGTGAAGCCATCGCCATCGTCGCGGGCGACCTTGAAATCGCTGCCGGACGATCCCACGTCGGCCAACGCCGGGGCGATTTGTCGCGGTCGTCGTCAATTTAAAGGTCCGTTGCCTGATTTGTTTCGTTATCAATAGGCGACGACCGGCGGCCTCTCTGTAGGATCGAGACGAGAACTTATACCAATCGCCGAATTGATTGAACCTGGCGGGAAGGTCACCCTACGCGTCATCCCCCTCGCCCGACCTGATCGGGGGACCTGTCGCGGTACTATGTGGCGACAGATGGCCTTCGCGGTGGCCCGCCATGCGTTGGTTGACAGCTGTCGTCGCGAATACATTGGACCAGCTTGATGACAACATTATTTTATCGTTGTTGACAGGAAAATTTCATGCGTCGCGTACTCGCGCTACTGTTGCTGGTTTTTGGTCTCGTCAACACCGGCGCGGTAGCGCAACCGGCGGAACCCGAGATCTGGTTTGATCCCGCGCCGCCCCCTCTCGATCCCTTGTTCGTCCCTAATGCTCCGTGGCCAAACGCGATCGCGAAAACTCAGGTCATGATGGTAGAGCCATGGTGGATCAATCAGTCGTCCGACGCCGAAATACTGGCCAGATTGGCGTTCATCAACCTTCATCACATGAAGACAGAATTCAACCTCGAGCCCATCGCGTGGTACCCGGGCGAGACCTGTGGCTTCGGTGAGGGATATGACAGCATCACCGATAACATGAACATGCTGCAGCGCCTCAAAGGGCTGAATTTTCCGGTTGATATGATGTACTTCGATGAACCGGTGTGGTTTGGCCATTACCAGCCGGGACAATGTCAATATCCAATTCCGCAGGTCGCGACCCGGGTGGCGGCGATGCTGGCCGCGGTGCTCACGGTCTATCCCAACCTGGAATTCTTCGATGTCGAACCAATGAACACGCTGATGCAGAATTCCGATTGGCGCGATTCGGTGAATGGCTTTTGGCTCGTTCTGGCGCAGCAGTCCGGACAAAAGGTGCGAGGACTGCAGGTTGATGTCAACTGGGACGATCCGGGCTCGCTGCCGGAGCTGGTCCTGCTGAACTCGATGCTCCACGAACAAAATATGCAACTGGGCATCATCTACGATGGGAGCGGGACCGATGTGGGAACTACCGCCTGGCTCGATCACGCGGTCATGAATTTTGAAACGGTGGAAAGCTATCTCGGAATCTTGCCTGATCAGGCGATTTTCATGTCCTGGAACAGCTATCCGCAGCAGTTGCTGCCCGAAACAACCCCGGACAACATGACCTGGCTGATCGATCGTTATGCCCTTAAGCGTTCCAGGCTGGAGGTTCAGTTCGTCGGCCAGGGCGCCCAAGGCAAGCTGACGACACTGCGGGGAAAACCGATTGCCAACGCGACGGTCCAGGCGCGTTTGGCCGGCGTGGACTTCTCGCAACCGCTGCCGGTCAAGACGATACAGGATGTCGTTCCGGCGACCGCGGCGACAGTGCTGATCGGCGTCAGGGTCAACGCGGAGTGCAATTGCGCGGGCGTCAATGACCTTTTACTGGGCACCATGCAATATCAGGAGATCCAAGGCGGCAGTCTGAGCGGCACCGCATCCGTCTCGAATGCGCCGCAGACGGTCAACGGAGTTATTGTCGGAGCGGAATGGGTCGGGGGAACCCAGGTCACACGGATCATCGCCAGCGCCGCCCAGTCATTCGTCGGCAATCTCAACGCCTTCCCCGTGACGCCCGGCGCCACATTCCAGTTTTCCATGCCCGCGTCGACGATCGGGGGCGAAGGATGGTACGGACACGCTTTGATGCTGTGGTTCGATCAAAATGGCGTTCCCTTCGCCAGCGAAACGATTATTCCCGATCCAGGTTTCCGCATCATGTCGACGGCGACGACGGCCGCCGACGGTACGTTCACCTTATCGAATTTGCCTAGAGTCGGGCCAGGCTCCGCACCAGTTTCGGTCTATTACGATGGCGGCGGCATCTATCGCCAGGCGATCTGGACGCCGCTGCACTAAGCAGTCTTGCCTGGGCAGCGACAGGGACCAGATGATCGGGATCCCGGACGCAAGCCCGTTCAGGCTTTGATCTGTGCGCAAAGCTCGAGAGGTTTGCCTGGGTCGCGGACAAATGGGCAGACGTTGTTTCGCAGGTCTGCCGCCTCGAGCTTCGACGTTGGCGCGTGCCCGGAATCACTTCCGGCCGGTCACGGACCGTGGTATCAGAGTCCGACCCAGGTTCATCGAGAGGTGCGATGTTGAGAGTACCTACAGGCGAAGCCGCCGATGCCCACTATGATCCGGACAATCTAAAACGCTTGCATTCGGCCCGCAACGCGAAGGCCGGCCCAAATGTGCTGTCGATGAGAGACGGGATCGAGTTCGTGATCGAAACATTTGGTGGTCGTCCCACGGTGCATGAGGGTTTCTGTGTCGATCCTCACATGGCTCTCGAAATGGACTATTTCCTGGACGCGGCCCAGAACAAACGGAGGCTTCTCGACATCGGCGGATTGGTGGGAACGTTCTCACTTGCGTTCACCTCCCGTCCGAATACCGAAGCAATGGTCATTGAACCATCGCCTCACGGGCTGACGGGGCTC
>JBEKGV010000455.1:0-4722 GCA_050012615.1 Acetobacteraceae bacterium
TGATGGCCGGTGCACTCCGATGGAACGTACAGTAGTGCCGGGCGTTGCATGCTTGGCGTTGCGGACGATTGTCGTGGGGCGGCGCGGGAGACATTTGGATGGGCACGTCAACCGCGGTCACGCCGGTCTTTCCGAAAGAACTCCCGCGCCGGCTATTTTGCTGACTGTGTCTGAGCGGATGTCTCCTCCGGACCTCTCTTTCCAGCCACAATCCGAGGCAGAAGAATACGTCGCGCCGGATTTGAACGGCGCGTCCGATGAACGGCCGGAGCCGATCCACTTGCCGTCCAATCCGGTGGTGATCCTTCAGGCCGCTCAATTCGCATTGCTGTTCATGGCCGCGCTCTACGTGACCCGGCCCATCGTGCTGCCGATCGTGTTGGCGATTCTTCTCAAGTTGCTGATGCAGCCGGGGGTGCGGAAGCTGGAACGCTGGCATGTTCCGCGCAGTGTCGCGGCCCTGACGATGATTGTCGCACTATTCGTTCTGTTCGTATCGATGGGTGCGGCGTTGTCGGGGCCGGCACATGCCTGGTCCCAGAAGCTGCCGGACGGACTACCGCGCCTCCAGGAACGGCTCAATTTCATCAGCGGCCCGGTGGTGTCGGTCCAGCGCTTCCTGAATAACGCCGAGAGCTATATGCATCTGGTGTCGTCGCAGGGCGGAATTCCGACGGCTGCCCCATCTTCCGGACTTTCGGACTTGTTGGTCTCAGGCACGGCGAGTTTCGCGAGTGGCTTGTTCATAACGATCGTCGTGCTGTTCTTTTTGCTGGTCTCCGGGGACCTGTTCCTTCGCCGGTTCGTGGAGATCCTGCCGCGGTTCCGGGACAAAAAAACGGCGGTGATGATATCGCAGCATATTGAAAGCGACATCGCCGCCTATTTGATGACCGTTACGGTCATGAACGCTTCGGTCGGAGTCGCGACGTCTCTGGCGACATGGGCTACGGGGCTCGACGATCCGGTCCTTTGGGGTGTCCTGGCATTTTTCCTGAATTACATCCCGGTGATCGGTCCCATTATCTGTCTCTTCGTTTTGCTAATGGCTGGTCTGCTGACCATCGAGCCCCTTTGGGCATCGCTGCTTCCGGCGGCTGCATTTCTCGCACTCCACGTGACAGAGGGGCAGTTCATCACCCCATTCCTCGTCGCCCGGCGATTTACTCTGAATCCGGTTTTGGTGATCGTATCTTTGATTTTCTGGTACTGGATGTGGGGTGTGCCAGGCGCGATCCTCGCGGTGCCCGTCCTCGGCATGGTTAAAATCATTTGCGACGGCATCCGTCCCTGGGCGGCGCTCGGCCACCTGATCGAAGGATAGACGCGTCAGGTCCGCGGCGGCGACGTCGCGTGGGAATCATTGGAACTGTAACCGCGGTAAATCGTTACAGAAACACGACTGACAACATATGGGAGGTTTCCGTGGGGCGTGGAATTCTGCTTTGGCTGCTGGGTGTGCCGATCCCGGTTATCATTATCCTCGCGTTGCTCTGGCACTGACAATGCTATCAGATCCCATCACCTATGGACCCGACTCGCGCGCAGTCGCCGAGTCTCCGGTCTCCGCGATTTCGTGGGCGGCGATATTCGGGGGGGCCGTCGCTGCTGCCTCGACAACCTTGATACTGATATTGCTCGGGTCAGGGCTCGGCCTTGCATATCTGTCTCCGTGGCCGAACGCCGGCGCTTCGGCGACTACCTTCACAATCGCCGCCGGAGTGTGGCTTATCGTCGTGCAATGGCTGTCGTCGGGCCTCGGAGGCTTTATCACCGGACGGTTGCGGACGAAATGGGTTCGCATCCATACGCACGAGGTATTTTTCCGCGACACGGCACACGGACTGCTTACCTGGGGTCTGGCTTCTTTGGTTGCAGTCGCGATCCTGACTTCGGCCGGAACCTCGACGGTCGGCACAGGTACGCGCGCCGCGGCGACAGTCGCGTCGGGAGCCGCTCAGGGCGTGGGGTCGCTCGCGCAGACACGAGCTTACGATGTGGACAGTCTGTTCCGCGGTGAAAAACCGGAGCTTTCGTCGTCCAGCTCGGGTGTCCAGGCCGAGGTTACCCGGATATTCGCCCGTGACCTGCGGAATGGCGACGTGCCCGATAGCGACCGAACCTATCTCGCGAGCCTGGTCGCGACGCGGACCGGCCTGTCCGACACGGATGCCCAAAAGCGGGTTGATGATGTCATCGCACAGGAGAAGACCGCCGAAAACAATCTACGCCAGGCGGCGGACACAGCGCGCAAGTCGACTGCCGCGATTGCGATCTTCACGGCGTTATCGATGCTCGTCGGAGCCTTTATCGCCAGTGCAGCCGCGGCCTATGGCGGCAGCTTGCGCGACGAACATCCGTAACGGCGCATAAGCAAAAAATCCGGCGGGTGCTCGCCCGCCGGATTCAAAACGCGAAAGCCGCCCGAGGGATATCTGATGCGCGTTTTGGTGATCTATTGCCATCCGGACGAAACAAGCTTCGCCAGCGCCTTGCATAAAGCCGTCATTAAAAGTCTCACCGCATCCGGCCACGCCGTGACGGATCTGGATTTGTATGGCGATGGATTTAAGCCGGTCATGAGTCTCGAGGAGCGTCGTGAGTATTCCGATGACCCGCTGTATTTCAAATCCGTCGAGAAATATGCCAATCAGCTTGCCTCGGTCGAAGCTCTGGTGGCCGTCTATCCCACCTGGTGGTACGGGATGCCGGCAATGCTCAAGGGCTATTTCGACAGAGTTTGGGCACCTGGGATTGCCTATGATGTGAAACCCGACGGTGGCGTTGATACCAGACGCCTGGAGCACATCCAGCGTATTGCCGTTGTCACGACTTACGGCTCACCCTGGTGGCTTATTCGCCTATATATGGGAGACCCGGAACGAAAAATATGGAAGAGAGCCGTCCGCACCTTATGTGGGCGCGAGTGCAAATTGGACTGGTACGCTCATTATAATATGGATCATACACCGCCGCATCGACTGGCTAAATTTCTCTCCTATGTTGAGAGAAGAATGGCACGCTGGTAGCTGATCTGGGGCGGGCGTCGTCGATCATTTGGTTGTTCGCTCAGCGCAGGGTGAATGGTACCCGTATCGCCGAATTGAATTGTCGGCGGCAAAGCGATGGATGGCAATGACCCCCAGTCCGGTCGCGACCCGTCCATGAAGTGCCAATTGACTGGTTCCATTGAGGCCTGATGAGATAGTGGCTCGATACGTGGGAACGGCGGACCCCTGAGTGCCGTTATCCGGCTGTTCGTTGGTGACTGACTTCTGGCATTGCGTGGTGCCGCGAGGGATCACCGAGTCAAGCCCGGTGATGACGAAGGGGAGCCGATGATGACGAAGGCGAGCCGGTGATGACGAAGGCGGGACGGTGATGACGTTGACGAGTGCATCCCTTATTTTCGGGTGAGGATGATATAAGTACGGCATTCCAAATGAACGACCACCAAAAGAACGAAACCCGCGGCGTCGCCGGTGTCGCGACCGACCTCATTAGAGAGAGTTTTCTTTCGTTCATCGCGGACGACGCCCTCAGCAGAGGCGCGTCCATCGCCTTCTACGTCGTGACATCGATTGTTCCGGTTCTGGTGATCATCGTCGCCATCGCCGGTGCGGTATACGGCCGCGAAGCGGCCCAGGGTGCGATCGCCGCTGAGCTTTCCGGAGTCATGGGGCGCGAAGGTGCGGACCTCCTGCAAGCCGCCATTCACGACGCATCCGGGAAGTCCGCCGGCGTCGTCGCCAGCGCGCTTGGGGTGATCACGCTTCTCATCACCTCGTCGGGTGTTTTTGGCGAAATGCAATCAGCCCTGAATGTCATCTGGAAGGCATCACCGAAGGGCGGTACCGTCAAGCGATTGTTACGCGCCCGTGCCGCGAGCCTGGCCCTCGTTGCCGCTCTGGGTTTTATGCTACTGCTCTCGCTGTCGATCACGGCGGCCCTCGCGGTGCCGGACGCGTACATCGATGCCCATTTTCCATTTGGTCGGCAGGTGCTTTCAATTGTCAACCTTGCCGTGGGGTTCTTGCTTGACGCGACGTTGTTCGCCGCGATTTACAAAATCCTGCCCGACACGGATATCGAATGGCACGATGTTTTCGTGGGAGCGATCGCGACGGCGTTTTTGTTTGGTATCGGAAAGTTCCTGATCGGTCTCTATCTCCAATCGACGGCGGTTGCTTCGACATATGGCGCGGCGGGCGGATTGATCGCCCTATTGCTGTGGATTTATTACTCGGCGCAGATGTTCCTGCTTGGCGCTGAATTCACCAAGGCTTATGCGAGCTATAAAGGAAGCCAGCGGGGCAGGTTGGACGCCACCGATCATACTTTGAGATAATGACCGGTGGCACGGCCATATCGCGCACCGCACCGTGTCGGCCATGCCGGGCATGTTCATATAAGCAGTGCGTCGTCGATATGGTGCCGCGAATGGTAGCTCCGGAACACGGAATCTCGGTCGCCGGAAAAGCGGGGAACCATGACCGAGGTCCGCGCGTTTGATTCCATGTCATCGACGGGAAAACAGCTTTGGACAGCGCAGCCAGGTGGTTGATGCCATGGGCGACGCCATTGGAAAACCCATAGCGTGCGACACATGGATCTCGGCTCCGTACGGGCAGCAAATCGCGGCGGCGCACGGGAAGCTGGGACCGAAGATGACAAATGCGCCACCTTATGCGGTAGCAGCGGGAGCACATTCCTGGCCGACGC
>JBEKGV010000456.1:0-4721 GCA_050012615.1 Acetobacteraceae bacterium
CTACCAACTGAGCTACCTGGGCCCATGACCGGCCGCGTTGGAGCAGCGTGCTTACCGCACCGCATACCCCCGATCAAGCTGCGCCGGTCACGCCGCGTCCGGCGAGCTCGGCGGATCCTCGTCAAGCTCGAGCGGCGGGCCGGGGATGCGATATTGCTCGCCCAGCCAGCGGCCAAGATCCACATCGGCGCAACGCGGCGAGCAGAACGGCCGGTTCGCCAACGACGGGAGACGGCCACAAATCGGACAGCGCGGCGGAGCCTTAGCCATGCACAGCCTCAATACACCAGCCGTCGCCAGGCAGGGACGGGTCAGAGCGTAAGTTCAACCCCTGACCGGTGATCCGCGCAAGATCCGGCAGAGCCATTGGATCGGCCCGCAGTGCCGCGACCACGGCGGGAGCCGCTCGGAGCATCAAACGCCGCCCTGGCTCGGCCCGTGAAGCGCGAGCGAGGCCGCGTAACGCCACAAGCCCGGATGCGAGCGGTCCCGACAATGCCTCATGCAACGGCGGCCTGACCCTGGGCCGCGCGATCTCCGCCAATCCCAGAGCGGTGAACCCGAGGAACCGTGGATGCAATGGATCGCGCGACAGAGCCGCCGTCAGCGCCGGCGCCAATAAATTCCGCTGCTTTGCCTTCATCCCCGCGACATCGACGAGGATCGCGCCCGAGAGATTACGCAGCCGGATCTGCCGTGCCACCTCTGGCACGACGGCCGTGTTCAACTCGAGGTGCCGTCGTGCGGCGCCGCTGTCTCCCCCACTTGCGCCGGTCAAAGCGCCGCCACCGTCAATATCGATCGCCACCAGCGCGGGCGTAGGGTGCACCGACAGACGCGCGCCCGACGCAAGCGTCACTTCTGAGGCGGCGAGGCTGTCGGCCAACGCTTCCATGAGATCATCAAACGCCTGCTGGACAACGGTGATCCGATCCCCAAAATCGGCACGGAATGACGCCGCCAAAGCTGGGTCGTCCACGACAATTCGCGCGTTCCGATACCGCGCCGCGAGTTCCCGCAACGGGTCGACCCCATGCCGCCGAAAACCAGCCGGCCCCTCCTCGGCACTGGCGACCCGCGCGCTCAATCGCGGGCCCTTCCCGCCCAACGCGGACCGGGTGACCTTGACCGTGACAATCGCGCCCTCAGTCAGGCCTTTGGCACCCTCGGAATCAGGCAGAAACCCCTCAAACGTTCCGGTCGTGCTCGCACGGCCGCCGCCCGGCAGTGCCACGAACGCACCCGCCATCGAAGCAACGATGGCAGTCACCCGGCCCCGGTACACATCGCCCACGCCATCCGGAGCCCCTGGCCGCCAAAGCGCATAATCGAGCATGACCCCGGCCGCCATCGCCGCGATCCGGACCTCGCCAGGACTCCAGGCCGCATGGATGGTCACTCCCGGCACAGTCGCGGGATCCATGGTCAAGGGATCGGCCAGCCGAAGCCGCGTAGCATCTGCGCGGTCTCGAACAGCGGCAGTCCGACCACGCCCGAGAAACTCCCGGACATGAAACGGACGAACCCCTCGGCCGCCCCGTTAATCGCATAGCCGCCGGCCTTGCCCTCCCACTCACCCAGGGCAAGCCACGCTGTCTTTTGCGCCTCGGTCAGACGGGAAAAGGCGACGACGCTTTCGGACAAACGCTCGGCCCGGCGCCCATCGGGGGCCGTCAGCACAACGACGGTGAGGACGCGGTGGCGGCGGCCGGAGAGCAGCTCGATGCAAGCACGCGCCTCTTGTTCGGTCGCCGCTTTTGGCAAGATGCGGCGACCCACGGCGACGACGGTATCCGCGGCGAGGACGAACCGTCCGGGGACCGTGACGGCAGCTGCTTTGGCGCGGGCCATTCGCTGCGCGTAACGTCGAGGCAGCTCACCCCGCGCGGGCGTCTCGTCAATATCCGGTGCGATGATCGCCGCGGGAGTGACGCCGATCTGCGCCAGCAGAGCGAGACGGCGAGGACTGGAGGATGCCAGCACGAGTACCGGCGCGAAACCAGGGTCGGGACCGGATGGATTGGTGGCGCTAAGTTGGACCGGCAGCGGCCAATTACTTGAATCGAAACGTGATGCGGCCCTTGGAGAGGTCATAGGGCGTCATCTCGACGTTGACCCGGTCGCCGGCCAACACGCGGATGCGATTCTTACGCATCTTGCCGCTGGTATGCGCCAGAATGGAATGTTCATTATCCAGTTTCACGCGAAACATGGCATTGGGCAGCAACTCCATCACGGTGCCGCTGAATTCGATCATATCTTCTTTCGACATCAGGCCTCTTCGGATGTTGACGAACGGCGCGGACCATGGGCGCGCGCCCTCGTCAGGTCAAGAACGGATCAGGATCGAGAACCGCCGATTGGCACGAGCCTTCCTCGACCCCGCCGCGATCATCGCCGGCCAAACATTGTCTCGATCTCGGCCTTCGACAACCGCAAAAATGTGGGCCGTCCGTGGCTGCAGGTCGCGGCTCGAGGCGTTGCCTCCATTTGGCGCAACAAAGCGTCCATTTCGGCCTGGCCGAGACGACGGCCCGCCCGGATGCTGCCGTGGCAGGCCATCCGTGCGATCACCGCGTCGAGCCGCGCCGATAGCGCCATCGTTTCGTCGAGTTCCGCCAGTTCATCGGCGATGTCACGGATCAGCGGCGCTGCCTCCGGCGCACCGAGTGCCGTCGGTAACGCACGCACCAGTATGGCGCCCGGGCCAAACGACTCGATCTCCAGACCCAGACGTGCGAGCTCCTCGGCGCGGGCGAGCAACCGATTCGCATCGGCTTCCGGCAAATCAACCACCGCGGGCAGCAGCAACGGCTGGCTGGGCGCGCCGCCGTCAAGCATTCGGGTGCGGATCGCCTCATGCGTGAGCCGCTCGTGCGCTGCGTGCTGATCGACCAGGATCAGGTTGCCGTCGGCCGCGACGGCAATGATGTAGGTGTCCAGCACCTGCGCCACCGCGGCACCGAGAGGATACTCAGCCGCCTGGCGCTCGGCCGGCCCATCCCGATCAGACCTGGGCCGATCGGACCCGGGCGCAACGGACCCGGGCCCAAGGGACCCGGTAACGGTTCGCGCGGCGGGCGATGCAGCCAAACCAAGACCGGCCGCCTGATCTGCGACGCCGCCCGACGGGAGAGATCCGGACGCGGCCTCTGGTCCATAGGATGGCACCAACGTCGCCTCGGAGACACCTTGCGTCGGCGAGAACCCGGGGAGGGGCAAAGCCCGGATGCCGCCGCGCGCCGGTCGCGACCAGGCCAAATTCAAAGCAGGGCGATGCTCGGTCAGGCCGAACGTGCTTACCCCTGGACCCGGCACGTCGGTTCCGGCGGCGCCCGCCAATATCCGGCCGAGCGCACCAATCACCAACGACCTGACCGCGGCCGGGTCACGAAACCGCAACTCGGTTTTCGCCGGATGCACATTGACATCCAGTTCTTCGGGCGGAAGGTCGAGCCACAACGCGACCACCGGATGACGGCCATGCGCGATCACATCGCGATAGGCCACCCGTACGGCGGTCTTCAGCACCGGATCGGCGACTGGCCTGCCGTTCACCACCAGTCCCTGCGCCGCGGCCGTCATGCGCGAGATGGCCGGCGCGCACATATAACCGCTCAGCACCATGTCACCGGCCGGACCCTGCCGAACCTCCCGCACCGGCAGCATCGCCCCGGCCGCCTCCGCACCGAGCAATGCGGCGACCCTTGGCGCCCGCTCCTGCGCGGGCAGGTCGAACACGACCCGGCCTTCGTTTTCCAGCCGAAACGCGGTACCGGGCGACGCCATCGCGAGGCGGCGGACGACGGCTTCCGCGTGCTCGGCCTCGGTGCGTGGGTTTTTCAGGAATTTCCGCCGCGCCGGAGTGGCGAAAAACAGGTCCCGCACCACGATCCGCGTACCCGGCGCACCCGCCGCGGGCACCACCGGACCGACAGTGCCGCCCTCCACCGTGATCGCGTTGGCGTGATCCCCGTCGCGAGGCCGCGATGTGATCTCCAGCCGCGCGGCCGCCCCGATCGAAGGTAAGGCCTCGCCGCGGAACCCCAGCGTGTCGATACGGATCAGATTGTCGTCGGCCAGTTTCGAGGTGGCGTGGCGCAGCACGCACAGACCAAGTTCTTCCGCCGTCATGCCGGAACCGTCGTCGGTCACCTCGATCCGGTCGATCCCGCCGCCCATCAGCACAACGGAAATGCGGCGCGCGCCAGCGTCCAGCGCGTTTTCGACGATTTCCTTCACCGCCGCCGCCGGCCGCTCGATCACCTCGCCGGCGGCGATGCGATTGACCGTATGTTCGGGCAGCACCCGGATGCGGGACGCGGGTTGCCTGGTCATGATCTCGGCATCGTGATGAGCCGGGCCGAACCGGAGCGGATTTTGGCGAGCCGGTTCCGAATCCGAGCGAGGGGGCGTGGCGTCGGTCATCCCGCGTTGTTAGCGGAAACCAGAACGGGAGGGAACAAAGGTGGACTGTCAACCCCGCCGCCAAACCATTCATTTACGCAACGGCTGCTGGGGTTGTGACGGCCACTTCAGCTTTCTGGTCGTGCGACCACGCGGCACAAAATTCGGAAACAGGCAGGAATTGTCAGGGACGATTTGGACAACCCGGTGCCAGGCCCGGCCGTCCGGTTCCAGTTTGACCGGCTTGCGGCATTGCCCGAACCACGATGGATCGCTCGCGTATCATAAATCTGACGTGTCGTTTGGAAAACAAC
>JBEKGV010000457.1:0-4718 GCA_050012615.1 Acetobacteraceae bacterium
GGCGAGCATAACGCCAGTACTGGCGATCGCCATGGCGCCCAGACGGATTGTCATGTCACGGCGCAAGATTTCGAGGTCGGTCCGCACTCCCGTGATAGCGGTGGTGAGGCGCGTCTCCATCGCGACCATGCCGGTCCGCACAAGGTGGATCTCACGCGCTAATTCGCTGCGGACCGGACCGGTTTCATGTCCAATCCCACGCTCAACGTCAGTTCGGAGGGATCCAATCTCCCGCTTCAGATCCTCCTTCACCGCCAACAAATCCGCTTTCGTCGCGAGTTCTGCGCCCGACATTGCTTCGGCCATGGCTTCCGCCGCGTCGGCCGCCTGAGGCGCACCGAAACCCGCCGCCTCCAGCTTTCGCGCCATCTTCAGTGTGTCGAACGGGATCGCGTTCATGACTCGAGCTTACGCCCGTCGGCCACAAGGGGTCCACCATTTCATGGCTGACGGCGGCCGGGTCCGCCCTGGCTTTCCTCCACCGCCAGCACGCCCCACAATGAAGCTATGCCGGAGGCAACCAGACTCGATCCAATCGTCCTCGACCCCAACCGCGTTACGCAACGGACCCGGCTGACCGCGCTCATCGTCGCCACGGCGATGTTCATGCAGAACCTCGACTCGACGATGATCGCCACCGCGCTGCCGACAATGGCACATACCTTCGGTTACGACCCGGTGCGGATGAATGTGGCGCTGACGTCCTATTTGCTCAGTCTCGCCGTGTTCATTCCGGCGAGCGGCTGGATCGCCGACCGCTACGGCGCACGCAACATCTTTCGCCTCGCCATCATCATCTTCACGGTTGGGTCAATTCTCTGCGGCCAGTCGACCAGCCTTGCCTTCCTGGTGTTCTCGCGCATCTTGCAGGGCATGGGCGGCGCCATGATGGTACCGGTTGGCCGCCTGCTGCTTCTGCGTACCGCCGCGAAGACCGAGTTGGTGTCAGCCATGGCGTGGCTCACCACGCCGGCCTTGCTCGGCCCTGTCTGCGGCCCGCCGATCGGCGGGTTCATTGTTACTTACCTGGACTGGCGCTGGACATTCTATATCAACATTCCGATCGGCATTCTGGGTCTCGCACTCGTCACTTTGTTCGTCGAGGATGTGCGCGAGCCGCCCCGCGGCGCTTTCGATCTGCGTGGGTTGATGCTGTCTTCGATCACGTTAATCGGTCTGATGTTCGGCCTGGAAACCCTCGGCCGGCATTTCGTTCCGCTTTGGATGAGCGAGGTCATGGTGTCTTGCGGTCTGCTCGGCGGTCTCGGATATTTCCTGCACGCGCGCGGTCATCCGGCACCGTTACTCGATTTCACGTTGATGAAACTTCCGTGCTTCGGCGTGGCGTTCGCCGCGATGATGCTGTTTCGTACTGGTATTGGTGCGATCCCGTTTCTGTTGCCGATGATGCTGCAGGTTGGATTTGGTGACTCCGCCGTGCAGAGCGGGTTGATTACCTTCGCGAGCTCGGCCGGCGCATTGTGCATGAAGCCGGCGGCGCGGCGGGCTTTGCGATGGTTTGGCTTTCGCGACACGCTGTTATGGAACGGTCTTATCTCTGGCGTCATGCTGGGCACGTGCGCCGCCTTCCGCCCGACCTGGCCCGCCGCCGCGATGTATGGCGTTCTGCTGGTGGGAGGGTTCCTGCGCTCGTTGCAGTTCACTGCGTATAACACGCTGGCATATGGCGACGTGTCGCGAGCTCGGATGAGTGCGGCGACCAGCCTCTACACCGCTGGCCAGCAACTCGCCGCGACGGTGGGCGTTTCGGCGGGAGCGGTGTCGCTGGAGCTTGCGCGCGTTTACACCGGGCATGCCTCGGCGCTGCCGTCCGACTTCAGCGTGGCCTTTTTGGTCGTGGCCGCGATGACGACGGCTGCCGCCCCGGTCGCGCTGTTCATGCCGAGCACCGCCGGCGACGACCTGACCGGCCGAGGCACTCTCGTTGCCAGGCCCGGCGAGTAAACATGGCGGGTGATCCGACGCGGGAAGCGGCCTTCGCGCTGCTGACCGCCGTGCTCGAACGGCGGCGCACGTTGGAGGACGCTTTGAATTCGCTGCCCGCGATGGATGGACGGGATCGCGCGGCCGCCCATCGCCTGGCTGCCGCTGTGCTGCGCAGAAGCGGCACCCTGGATGCGGTGTTGGAGCCGCTGATGCGCAAGGCGCCGCCGGACCAGGTGCGCAACGTGCTGCGGATCGGCGCCGCCGGGCTGCTGTTGCTTGACATGCCGCCGCACGCCGCTGTGGGCACGGCGGTCGCGCTGGCTCGGACTGTTGGCCTGACGCCGTTCGCGGGATTGGTCAACGCGGTATTGCGCAAGGTGGCAGCAGGCGGAATCGCGGCATTGGAAATGCTGGACTCGCCGCGGCTGGATACGCCAGCCTGGCTGTGGGCGTCGTGGGGAGCCGATGCGAGGGTCATCGCCGAGGCCCACCAACACGAGGCGCCGTTGGATCTCACGCTCGGCCCAGGGATGGCGGTGCCGGAGAGCGGAATGCTGTTGCCGACAGGGTCGGTGCGTTATCCGGCCGGGACACACGTCGCCGCGATACCGGGCTTCGCTCTCGGAAAAATCTGGGTTCAGGATGCAGCCGCCGCACTGCCTGCTTTGCTGCTGGCGCCTCGGCCGGGAGAACGAATCGCCGATCTTTGCGCGGCCCCCGGCGGAAAAACCGCGCAGCTTGCCGCCGCCGGCGCGCGCGTAACGTCGGTGGAGCGTGATCCGGCGAGGCTCGCGCGGTTGGCCGAAAACCTGGCGCGGTGGCGGCTGGATGCTGAGCTCATCCGGGCGGATGCGGCGATATGGACCCCCGCCGAGCCGTTCGATGCGATCCTGCTCGACGCGCCGTGCTGCGCGACCGGAACGATCCGCCGCCACCCCGATGTTCCGCATCTTAAACGTCCGCGCGACGTCACGCTGTTGAACGCGGTCCAGGATGCGTTGCTCGCGAATGCGGCGCGCATGCTGCGGCCCGGCGGGCGGTTGGTTTATGCTGTCTGCTCGTTACAACCCTCGGAAGGCGCACCACGATTGACGGCATCGGGATTGCGGCATGCGCCGTTCCGCGAGGAGGAACTGCCTGGGTTGCCGGAGGCGATCACGCCACAAGGGTTCTTGCGGACGCATCCAGGAATGTGGGCTGACCGGGGCGGCATGGACGGGTTTTTCGCAGCCCGGCTGGTACGGGACTGAACGTGACCCTCGCCATTTAGCTCAGCCAGCGTCTGCCATAATCGCTGGTTGGCGAGTCAGCATCAAACCGGCCTGTTCAACAATCCTTCCAATTCCCGTCAAATGACGGCCGCAATATATCTGTAACCGGCCTGCTGTCACTCTGTACAGGAATGGAACGTACGAGCGACGCGACCATGGCTGCACCCTCGGCCGGCGAATCAGACGCCTCGCGTCGCGGCAGCGCATGGCGAAGCGCGCGTCTTCAAATTTGCATCGTTCTGACCCTGGGCACGTGCGTGATCGCATTGCTCTGGCTGATCATGATCGTCGTCATCCACAACGAACGACGTGCCGCGATTCAACATGCCCGCAACGAGGCTGATAATTTGAGCGCGGCTTTTCAAGATGAAATCAGTCAAACCATGGGTTCCGTGGCGCTGATCATGGCGTCCGTCGCCGAACGCATGCGTGCCACCGATGGGCAGTTCGACCTCAGGGATTGGGCCGGTGCGATACGTTCGCGGTCAGCAACGACAATTCTGGCCGCGATCATCGCTCCCGACGGCAAGCTGCGATCAAGCACGCTCGATGACAATGTCGCGGGAGCCGACCTCAGCGACCGGGAGCATTTCCGCGTCCACCTTGACGGTAAGTTCAAAGGCTTATTCGTCAGCAAACCGTTGGTTGGTCGTCTTTCGGGTAAAAGGACGGTGCAAATATCTCAACGGGTCGACGGCGTGGACGGCAAGTTCCTGGGTGTCGTTGTCGTGGCGTTGGCACCCGAGCGATTGACGGCACTGCATAAGTCGATCGATCTGGGTCAGCGGGGCATGCTGATCGTTGTGGGGACGCAAGATAACGAGATCCGCGCGCGTTTCGGGGTGAGCAGCGAAGACGCCAATCAGGGCACGAGCGAGTGGCTACCGCCACCACCTGCTTTCGCCAGCGGAGACGGGACAGCCCAATCCTCCATTCGCCTGAATACGGTCAATCAGGTGACGCGGGTATACAGCACGAGGTTCGTCCCCGGCTACCCGCTCCGGGTCATCGTCGCACTCGACCTGACCGAGGTTCTGCAGCCTGTCGCAGCTCATGCCCGGTTGATCATGGCGATCGGCATTCTGGCGACGCTGATGCTCGCGAGCCTGATGTTGTTGCTTGTCGTTGAAATCCGCCGGCGCACCGACCGTGAAGTGAGGTTGTGGGACGAACAGGCGAGATTGGCCACCGAAGTCCAGCAAAGTTCCGAGGTTCAAAAGCGGCTGCTGGCGAGCGAGGCGCGCCTGCGCGATTTCGCCGAAACGGCATCGGATTGGTTCTGGGAGCAGAACGCCGACTATCGATTCACGGACATCAGTATTGGAACCCCGCTTCGGGCGCCCAACGATCGATCGCTCATCGGTAAGCGCCGATGGGAGATAAATGACACCAGTCAGGCGCCCGAACACTGGGCCAGGCACCAGGGTGACGTCCTGGCCCACCGCCCGTTCAGCGACTTTCGCTACAGCAGGGTCGGGGTCGACGGCAAGATGCGCCACG
>JBEKGV010000458.1:0-2025 GCA_050012615.1 Acetobacteraceae bacterium
GGCACGGTCCAAGGCTGGCGACATCGTCATTGTCGATTGGCGGGGTGGCGCTTTGCCAAAGGAGCCAAACAGGTTGCGCCCAGCGGTCGTGGTCGAAGATGATGAGTTGTTCGATCCCAGCTACCCGAATGTTCTCGTGGTGCCGCTGACCAACGACCCGCTTCTCGCCATTCCGGGGCTGGCGGTGACGATCGAGCCGACGCGGGAGAATGGCCGCGAACGAAGATGTTTCGCGCTCGCACCATCCGTGACATCCGTATCCGCCAATCGAATACGTGCGACGGCCTCGCGCATTCAGCGGAATCAACTTGCCGAAATTCGGCTGCGGATCGCGGAAGCCATTGGTGCCGGCCTGCCTCCGTGACACAGGACCAAAATGGTTCGAGCCGGCGATGATCGCGGGTCGTACGAAGCCCCTGGTCGCGTGCGCCAGAATAAGCCGCGCAGGATCAGGGCCGTTCCACGAGCTCGATCGCGTACCCGTCAGGGTCCTTCACGAACGCGATGATCGTCGTGCCGAACTTCACCGGACCGGCCGGACGGGTAACCGTGCCGCCCGCGTTCGCCGCTTGCTCACAAGCCGCCGCCACATCGGGCACGCCGATCGCCAGGTGGCCGAACGCACCACCCTGGTCGTATTTTTCAACGCCGTAGTTGTACGTCAGTTCGATGACGGTGTTGCTCTCCTCGTTGCCGTAGCCAACGAATGCCAGGGTGTATTTCCCATCGGGCACGTCGCGCCGGCGAATCTCGTTCATCCCGAACGCCTTGTGGTAAAAGTCGATGCTGCGTTGCAGATCGCCGACCCGCAGCATGGTGTGAAGATAACGTCCCATGGTCTTAACTCCCCTTCGCGGTGGTCTCAGGATCGAAGCCTAACAGGAATAGCCCAAGTTCATCGGCTCGCGCGATACAGGCCTCCCGCTCAGCCAGAATAGTGCCGCTCGGATCGTACGCGATCCCGGCGAGCCCCGCTTCGGCGGCCCGGCGGATCGTTTCCGGGCCGATGGTCGGCAAATCGGCGCGGCGATCCTGGCGCGGTTTGACCGATTTCACGAGTACCCCGGCGGGTTTCGCCATCTCCATCGCATCGAGCAGCGGGCCGCAACGAGCCAGCATCGCATCAGTGCCCTCGACCGTTTCAACCGCGATCACGACACCCGCGCTGACGACACAACCCTGGCCTACATCAACGCCACCCAAAGCACGGGCCACCGTGATGCCGCGTCTGATATCGGCCATCGCGTTGGCGTTGGGGGCGGTGCGTGACAACAGACCGCGCGGTCCCAACGCTTCATTCAAAATCTCATGCATGCCGAGGACGCGGAATCCTTCTTCGCCCAATACGCGGATTACGGCGGAGAGCAATCCGTCGTCACCGGCGAAGGCGGAGCGGCCAATCCGGACGAGCAGTTTCGCACCTGGCGCATCGGGCCGAAGATCCAGGAATGACGGCCGGCGGACGGGACCGATCAGGACCAAATCCTGGCAGTGATTGGCCCGAAGGGCTCCCAGTATGCCGCCCGCCGCACCCATCCGAAAAAACACATGAGGCCAGGGCGCGATCACGCCGCGTTCGGCGAAGCCTTCCAGGCCGACGATGAATACCTTCCGCCCGGAGGCGGACGCAGCGGAGGCGACCCGTCCAGGCAACGGACCTCCTCCAGCCAGGATGCCCAGAGTGCGGGGCTGGCCTACGCGCGAAGGGGGCGAGATATCCGTCATGCATCCCGCGCATAAACGGGAATGCACCGCCAGGACAGACCCTCCCCGGACGGAGCGCTCGGAGTTGGCAAGCGTCCGGGCTTTGCCGGAGGTCCAGGATCGAGCCGCGAAGCGGATCGATGGGCCTCCTGGCGGGTTTCAGGGCGGGGCCCTGAGGCACCCCCAGATCCGAGCGCTCCATCCGGGGAGGGTCCGTCCGCGCGGCGTGCTTTCTGCCGCGGATGCGAAGGTTGCGCGAACGCCCGCGCCGCCATAATCTGCAAACCAGCCACACCTCGCCTTGGACCTCCGGGAAAATCA
>JBEKGV010000458.1:2032-6742 GCA_050012615.1 Acetobacteraceae bacterium
TTAAGGAAGCCCGCATGAGCGACAAACGGACCGTGACCATCACCCTTGACGGCACCAACAAAAAATCCGTCATTCCTCTCATGTCGGGCACGCTCGGCCCTGACGTATTCGACATCCGCAAGCTCTATGGCGAGCTCGGCCTGTTCACGTTCGATCCCGGCTACGGTGCCACCGCCTCCTGCGACAGCAAGATCACTTATATCGACGGCGATGTTGGTGTGCTGCTGTATCGCGGCTATCCGATCGAGCAGCTCGCCGAGAAATCGAACTTTCTCGAGATTTGCTATTTGCTGCTGAACGGCGAATTGCCGACGTCAGCGGAGAATAAAGAGTTTCACGATGGCGTCATGCGCCACACGATGCTGCATGAGCAGCTGCGGACATTCTATAACGGCTTCCGCCGCGATGCGCATCCGATGGCGGTGATGTGTGGCGTCGTCGGTGCTCTGTCCGCGTTCTATCACGACAGCCTGGACATCCACGACCCTGAAAGCCGCCGCATCTCCGCCTTCCGACTCATCGCCAAACTTCCCACCATCGCCGCCTGGGCCTATAAGTATTCAATCGGACAGCCGTTCATTTATCCGCGCAACGACCTGAGTTACGCGGAAAACTTCCTGCACATGTTCCATGCCGTTCCGGCCGAGGAATATGTTGTCAATCCCGTGCTGTCCAAAGCGATGGACCTGATCATGATCCTGCATGCGGATCATGAACAGAATGCCTCGACGTCGACCGTGCGTCTCGCGGGTTCGACCGGCGCCAATCCGTTCGCCTGTATCGCGGCCGGGATCGCCAGCCTTTGGGGACCGGCGCATGGCGGCGCGAATGAGGCGGTACTGAAAATGCTGTCGGAAATCGGCAGTCCGAAGAACATACCGGCCTTCCTCGAGGAGGTGAAAGACCGCGGCAACCATGCGAAACTGATGGGTTTCGGGCATCGGGTCTACAAGAACTATGATCCGCGCGCGAAGCTCATTCAGAAAGCCTGCCACGATGTCCTGCATGAGCTCGGTATCAAGGGCGACCCGCTGCTGGATCTCGCCATCGAACTGGAAAAAATCGCGCTGAACGACAAGTACTTCGTTGACCGGAAACTCTATCCGAACGTGGATTTTTATTCCGGGATCATCCTGAAGGCGATGGGTTTCCCGACCAGCATGTTCACCGCGTTGTTCGCTGTCTCGCGCACTGTCGGCTGGATATCGCAGTGGAAGGAGATGATGGAGGATCCGGACCAGCGCATCGGCCGGCCGCGGCAAATTTATACCGGCGCCCCCGAGCGCGACTACGTGCCGTTGTCGCAACGGCGTTAAGATTGCTCCGTCGCTCAACCCGTCACCCTTACGGCACGCGGAGCATGCCAGGATAGAGCCTCGGGTCGAGGCCCGAGGATGACATCAGGTCGGGCCCGGGGATGAGTTTACACCGAGCCCGGACATGACGGTGGATCGAGTTCCAGCGTGACGATTTAGGGACCGTTGGGCGGTTACTCGCGAATCGTGTCGTTTCAGCGCTTTAACCACACTTTCGCGGTCAGCGTCAGGTCGCCGCCCAACCACGGATAATGAAACGGCCCCGCCGGCGCGCCGTCGACACGGTCTGGAAAGCGAAGCCGGTAAAACGCCAGCCATCCGAGCAACCCTCCCCTCGGAACATCGACCGAGGGTTCCCCCGCAAGGGCTGCGAAGCTCCTGGGATCGCGCAACCCGGCGAGGACGCGCGCGACGAGGCGGTGGATCGCACCATCCTCGTGGCCATACCAGTCCTCGCCGCGCAGCGCGGCGAGTTCGGCCGCCATTATGAGCGGGGCCAGGGCATAGTTGGTATACTCGAGGGCCTTCTGGCGGCGGGCGAGTTCCATGGGCAAGGTGCCGTCGGGCCGGATATCCGTCATTCCGGCGTCAAAGGCTCGCCTGGAATAAGCGAGGTGGCGGGCAGCACCCGTCGCCGTGCCGACCGCCCCAGCCGCGAAGCCAGCCCAGTACACGTGATTGTTGCGTTTGGCGGGCCATCCCTGATCAGCGACAACATGATCCGCCAGATCGTCCATCCAGGCGTCGATCGCGGCCCGGTCAGCCGGATCCACTGACGCCCGGATCTTGAGGTAGCCCACGGCCATGCCCGCTGTTCGGTATTTTCGCTCAACCTCTGCCTGGCGGCTGCTCATGTTGCCGAGCATGGCACCGCCTTTGGCCCAGACGGCAAGCCAGTGACCGGCACAGACGGCGCTGGCCTTGTCGCCCGCGAGACCCTGGTCCGCCATCGCCAGGATGGTCGTCAGCGTGTGGTCCAGTGTCGCCAACGCGTTTCTGTTGCGGGCTATGATCGCTTTGTCGGCAATCGAACTGGCTGTGTCGACGTAGAAGCGATCCGCGATAATGTCTCGCACCGGGGGCGGCGGGTCGTCGCACGCCGCGCGTGCCGTGGGCGCACAAATGATGAGAAGGCAGGCCAAAGATGGCAACCAGGCCGCCCAGACCAGATGAAAGCGACGGGTCCGGACTGTTCGGATCGTGATCAATGGCGTCGTCGTAACGGTTGTGTCACCTGCCCGACGCTCGGTCGCCGGCGGCATGATCGCGCTTCGCCCCCCCTCGGAACCAGGTGGACGAGCGCCAGGTGGGCGTACGGCAATGTCCAGAGAATCCTCGTGACAACGCTGACATCGCGGGGAGTCTACCCCGCCGCCGAATTTGCCGGAAGATCAATAGGTGCGCGCGGAGCCGCAGGTCGTCCAAGCCGCCTGTCCGCTCGTTTCAAATATCAAACTCAACCCATAAGACACTCGCACAGTGAGGTAAATCTTCCCTGACCAAAAAAATTTCAAAAGGACATGCGTCCCTACTCCAGGAGGTGCCGCAGTGCCTGAATCACGCATCGCTGATGTTATTGAATTTTTCGGCGACGCCACGGAAATATTCTTCCACAGCCTGTGGATAACCTGATACATACAGCCATAGGTTGTATATATTTTGCTAATCGCGCCGGCGAGGGGAATATGAAAAATCGTACGCTGCTCGACGCCATGGTCAAGGAAAGCCTGAGGCGCTGGCCGCAGCGTCCTCCCGGTCTCAAACCACGCCGCGGCAAAGAAAGTTGGCTGCGTGGCCGGCCCTCCGAGGGAACAGGCGTGAGCAACCCGTTTCTCAAACTTCCCGGCAGCACCAAACTGCGTACCCTGCCGGACGGTTTATGGCTCAATTTCGGCGGCACGTTTCATGAGCCATATGTTGACATATTCGCCATTGAGGCATGCAGTACCCAACAGAACCTGCTCGATAAACGCTCGCGCTTCGCGCCGAGCACGCATTCCTTGCTGGCGGTCTGTCCGGTGGCCTGGCTGCTGGCGTGCGTCACGCCAAACGATCCGACGCCGCGCTGGCGGGCGACCGCTGTATTCCGCCACCTGCCAACGATGCCCGCGGCAATTCCGGTTCGGGAGATGCGGGTCCTTTATGGCCTCAAAGATAATCATTTCGCTGGGTTCGCTCGCCATCAGCTGCCGCATGCGCATGAGTTTTTCGTTCCAATGCGAGCATTGACCGGAGCGAACAGTGAAGACAACCCCAGGTTGAGGGAATTGGTGGAGAGAGCGTCAGTGTCGTCGAATTTCTATGACCTGGCGGACTGATATCCGGAGACTTATCCCCACGCTTATCCACGCTCATCCACCGGCCAGGACAGCCATCGCCACATCCGGGCGGTCGGTGATCAACCCGTCCACGTCCCAGGCGATCAGTTGCCGCATCGCCGTGCGGCGGTTGACGGTCCATGGAAACACGCGCAGCCCCAGTTCATGGGCCTCCGCGACACCGGCGCGGGACAAGGTCTCCGCCATCGGCGCCCAGATCTGACCACCTTGCGCGGCAACAGTCGCGGGGATCGAGTTTTTGTAATCCGCTGGAAGCACGCCGTTCCACCAAAGCCCGGCGTCGCGAGCCGTATCGGCGCGCGTGAGCCAGGCAAGCCGGATGTCCGGGCGGATCCGTCTGATATGCCTCGGCCCGCGCCAGTCGAAAGACTCCAGGATGACGCGGTCGGTGGCGCCCGCCGCATCCACGACAGCCAGCACCTCCTCGGCCAACCTGACCGGGTCGGCGGTCCAGCCTGGGCGTCTGGGATCGGTTTTCAACTCGATGATGAATGTCGCCTCCGAGGACAGGCTCAGGACCTCTCGCAGCGTTGGGATACGAGCGCCGTCGAGCGGCGTCTGGGCACGGTAGAGAACGCGATACAGCGAAGCGGGACGGATGCGGCCCACGTCATAGTTACGCAAAGCGTCGAACGTCAGGTGATGGATAAGGGGCCGCGCACCGTTCAGCCATTGTCCCGAGGCGTCACGGGTGATGTCGGGGTTCAGCGCCGGATCGTGGCAGACCACGATCACCCCATCCGCGGTCATGCCGACATCCAGTTCGAACGAATGCACGCCGATATCGAGCGACTGGCGAAAACCCTCGATGGTATTTTCCGGGAAAAGGCCGCGCGCGCCGCGGTGCCCAATGACCTCAACCTGTCGCGTCACGAGTCGGTCCCTGATAGTGTCACCGTCAATCAGCACAGGAGCGCGCGATGGACCACACTATTCTTGGCCGCACTGGTCTGCGTGTCAGCGTCGCGGGTCTCGGCACAGGTGGCTTCAGTCGAGTGGGAATCGGGCAATCCGAGGACCATGCGGTCAGGATCATCCGTCAGGCGCTCGATCTT
>JBEKGV010000459.1:0-4693 GCA_050012615.1 Acetobacteraceae bacterium
CCGGATGATCACGGGTGCCGCCGCCTCGGTCACGTAGGGGTACCGCCGCAGATCGCCGCGCCAGCTGTCGTAAACGACCAACAGGCGCAACTGCCAATACGGCCATCCCAGAATACGGGCGATGTATTGTCCCACCGTCTCGGGTGGCGGCGAAAACAATTCCGGATCCAGGCCAGGGATTTGCGTGTGCCGATGATGCGCAAGATGAAACGCCGTATAAAACCGCGCGTTCAGCAGCGACGGCGCCGATGTCAGCCACCCGACGATCGCGTTGGCCCGGCGTGAGGCGAACGCTGTCTGGTGCATGGTCTCGTGCGCCGGTGCGAACAGAGCCACCTGCACCAGGCCGAGGACGAACACGGCGGCCAACTCGGCCCAACCGGTGGCGATCGCGACCCACCAACCAGCGGCGATCAGGCAGGCGACATGAACAGCGAGGCGCGCCGCGCCGCGCGCGTTCGATCGGGTCTGCAATTCCCGCAACGCCTCAGTGCTCAGAACTCTGTCGGTCGGTGCGGTCATGCCGGTCAATCCTTTCACGCAGGAGTGTCAGGCGATCGCAACCGTCGATCAAGTGGACGTGCGCTCGTTTTCTGAAACCTCGGTGAAAAACTTCCCCGCCGATACGGAGATGTAAGTCAACAGGGGGAAAGGTCGGTATCCTGCACGCGCGGTTCAAAAACATGGCACCCTCGTGGCTATCCCGGCAATTCTTCCTGACCATCCGCGGCAAGATCATGCTGGCCTTCTCGATTTTGGCCATGATCACCGGGGCGCTTGGGCTGTACGCCGTCAACAGCGTCGTCGAATCCGGCCGGCTCGTCGTGCGGACTTACGACAAGCCGCTGATGGCGATCAGCTATGCGCGCCTCGCTCAGGCCGACTTCAATGCGTTGGAACTGGCGATCGAACGCCTCGCGAACGATCCGGGCTCCAAGGATGTCTCGGAAGCGCGGATCCAGGACCTGTATCGTTCGGTTAAAGCCGATATCGCCGTGGCCGAGGAACGCTCCGCGACCCTGACCTCGTCCTCCGCCGGCCAGGCCGCCGCGCAGGCTTTTGAGGCCTGGCGCGCTATACGCGATGCGGCCCCCTCGGCGAACCAGCGTGAAATGCTCCGCGAGCAAACCACGCGCGTCCTCGAAAGCCTCGATCTTCTGGGCGAACTGACGGCCGATGACGGGTTTCGCGACCGGGAAAAGTCCCTGACGCTGATCGAGCACTATCGCAAACTAAGCATCATCGCCACGATCCAGGTGCTCCTGATCGGTTGTCTTGTCGCCCTGACCCTGGCGCGCAAAATGGTCACGCCGATCGCGGCGGCCTCCGCTGCCGCCGGCCGGATCGCGGCGGGCGAACTCGACACCGACATCCGTCCCGGCGGCAAAGACGAGCTTGGCCAACTGCTCGCCTCGATGATGGTGATGCGAGACAACATCCGGCACATGATGGAGAGCGAGATCTCCGCTCGCCGGTCGGCGCAGAGCCAATTGGCGGACGCGATCGAGGGCTCGCGAAGCGGCGTCGCACTCACCGGCCCGGATTCCAAAGTGCTGATAGCCAACTCGCGCATTCGCCAGTTCTTTCCTGGGCGCCGCACCGCTTTCGCCCCCGGAGAGCGTCTACCCGCGGAAATCGACGAGTTGCTCGCCCACCCCACCGGCGAAATGCGGCTGGAGGACGGGCGTTGGGTCAGGCTGACCCACAGCCCGTCGAAAGAAGGCGGCATGGTCCTGATCGCCAGCGACATCTCTTTTCTCAAGGAGCGCGAGGAAGCCCTGCGCGATGCGCGCGATGAAGCCGAGGCGGCGAACCGGGCGAAGACCGACTTCCTGACCAACATGAGTCACGAACTCAGAACTCCGTTGTCCGCCGTGATCGGGTTCTCGGAAATGATCGTCAAGGAGACGTTCGGCCCGGTCGGTCAACCGCAATACCGCGAATTCGCTGACGATATCCTGCATGCCGGCCGGCATCTGATGGAGGTCATCACCGACATCCTGGACATCGCCAAAGCGCAATCGGGCACGATCGAACTGCAGAAGCGCACCGTTCGACCGGAGGCAATCATGCGTGCCGCGGTCCGGATCGTCCACGAAAAGGCGCGCGACGCCGACATTACCTTAACAACCCATATCGGCGAGAATTTACCAACGGTCGAAGCCGACACGGTTCGGCTGCGCCAGGTGCTGCTCAACCTGCTATCGAACGCGATCAAATTTACCTCGGCGGGGGGCACCGTCAGCGCAGACGTGAGCTGCCACCCCGACGGCGTAGCCCTGCGGATCAGCGACAGTGGTGCCGGGATGGCGCCCGACGATATCCCTCGTGCGCTGCAACCCTTCATTCAGGTCGATACCAGCCTCGCACGCCGCCACGGCGGAACAGGCCTTGGCCTGCCGCTCACGAAGATCTTCATCGAGTTGCATGGAGGCCGGCTGGAGATCGAGAGCAAACTCAACGTCGGAACGACAATGACCGTGATCCTGCCCGCTTCGACGGGAGTCACTCCGTTGTCGACCGGCACGGTGGCGTCGGAACTCTCCAAGGAAGATACTGAAGCCGCGCCGGATCAATCGTCCACCGGTCATTTGATCGCGACAGACCCGATACTCGAAAACCGAAACGCGTGATGCGCCGTTTCATCCCGTGGTTCGGCATCCTCGTCATTGTCCTGTTCTGTGCCGCGGCACCACAGCCTGACACAAACGAGCCGGCGCCGACGATCGGCGAGCTCAAGGAACTCTATCGCCGGCCGGAGGCGATCCCATTTCCGCCGGAGAACACATACACCGAGGCCAAGGCAAAATTAGGCCGGACGCTGTTCTTCGATCCGATCATGTCCGGGCCGCGCACCGTCTCCTGCTCCTCATGCCATAATCCCACTCTCTCCTGGTCTGACGGGGTCAGGGTGGCGAACGGGTCCGGCCGAATGCAGCTTCACACACCCACGATCATCGACGTCGCCTGGGTGCCCGTACTGGGCTGGGATGGCAAATTCCCGTCACTGGAGGACGTCGCGTTTGGTCCGCTGCTCAACCCGGACAACATGAACAACACCGAGGCTGAGATCATTGGCCGTCTGACCCGGATCCCAGGCTATGTCGAAGCATTCGCCCAGGCGTTCCCCGGGTTAAAGCCGGACGAGGTGGTATCGCGCGGGCACATCGAGCAGGCACTCGCGACCTTTGAGCGCACGATCGTGGCGTCGAAAGCGCCGTTCGATCGCTGGATCGAAGGGGATGAAACGGCGATTGGACCGTCCGCGAAACGTGGCTTTGTACTGTTCAACGGCAAAGCCGGCTGCGCCAACTGCCACGAAGGCCCGAGCTTCAGCGACTTCTCATTCCACGATATTGGCATCGCGAATGAGGACGACATTGGCCGCGCGCGGCTGTTTCCAACGTCCGTGAAACTTCGCCATGCGTTCAAGGTGCCGACCCTACGCGACGTGGCGCGGCGCGCACCCTATATGCATGACGGATCGTTGCCCACATTGGAGGCGGTCATAGACGAATATAACTCCGGCGGCATCGATCGCCCCAGCCGCTCCCAGTTGATCCAGCCTCTTGGACTGACCGCCGCGGAAAAGGATGACCTTATCGCTTTTTTGAACACATTGACCGGCGAACAGACGCCGTTTGAGCTACCCGTCCTGCCTCGGTGATTTATTCCAGACGTTTAATTTCGGGCGATTCATTACAGATCGTTTATTTCAGATAGCTCGCTCAAAGACACCCATCACGTACTGCGCCGCCATGCCGGCTACCCACCGTGCGTCCATCGCACCTGCGTCGAACGTCTTATTTCAATGGGATTGTGGTGACACTACCGTCACGTCCAAATGCATCGTCGGATGGATCGCGCAACGAACGGCGAACCGCCCTTCGTGATCGAAGTGAAGAGTGACCTCATTGCCGACGGATTGCTCTCCAGAGTCGAATTTCATATCAGGCTGATCAATATAAATATGATGCGACACCCGATCGTCATTCAGGATTTCAACCGGTGTGCCGGGCGCGACGGTCAGAGTATCAGGAGTAAATCTGCGGCCGCGCTGACTGACCGTGATCGTGTCCGCCGCGAGACAGGCAGCGGAGACCGCGATTGATACCGCCATCGCGACCAACGTTGGTTTCACACGCAAATTAAGAGGTCCCCGTCTGATTGTCCCCGGTTACCTTCAAACCATGATCGGTAAGGCGAGGCCAAGAAGTACAAGGCCGATGATGAAAGCACCACCAACCACGCGGCGCAGGAAAAGTGAATCCCTTCTTTGGCGATCCTGTACGATCATCATCAGGTCGGTAAACGAGCCCGCCATTCCGAAATTCTCTTTCAGTCCGTTAATGCCAATGATATAGAGTTCTAAACTTGCAAGTGGGTTTCACCCACACAGGGGCGGCGAAGAGTGTCGGCGATGGGCAGCAATCACGTGAGAAGATGCAAAAAAAATCGTTTGGTTTAAAATTTAGTCAACTGTCGGTGGGGGCATTGTACGTTTCGGCATTCATCATGCCGACCTCCGCGCGCGCCCATGTTAAATGGTTTGCTCCTTACAATGTAGCACAGGCGCCGGTTGGCCTGAGCGGTGTATTCGATCCGACTTTCATCGCGCTGCTGGTTCTCACGCTGGTGGTGCTCTGGCTGCTGTGTGTGATTGAGAGAACCGCGGTCGGCGACGCGTTGCTGG
>JBEKGV010000460.1:0-8998 GCA_050012615.1 Acetobacteraceae bacterium
GACGATGGTGAGGGAACTGCGGCAGGCCGGCCGCCGCTGCGTGCTGGTGGTCGATGAGGTGCAGAACCTCTCCTTCGCCGCGTTGGAGGAGCTGCGAATGCTCTCCAACATTACCGTCGACGGCAAAGCCGCGGTGCAGACCATCCTGCTGGGTCAACCGCAGTTCCGCCCAATCCTGGCCAGCCGCGACGCGGAGCAATTGCGCCAGCGCGTGCTGGCCTCGTTTCATCTCGGGCCGCTGACCGAGGTCGAGACCCGGTTTTACATCGAGCATCGCCTGAAGACCGCCGGTTGGACCGGTAACCCACACTGGGAGGACGACGCTTACGCCGCCGTGCACCGGCATGCCGACGGAACGCCCAGACGGATCAACACATTATGTTCCAGGGTACTGCAATTTGGCGCGCTGGACGAATTGACCACGATCACCGGCGCCATGGTGGACGAAGTGGCCGAAGAGATGGACTACGGCCTGAACGGCGACGAAGCACAGGTCGTGCACACTCCTAATGGCACGACAAACGGGCACAATGGTCACGTGCCACGGCATCCGGATGTCTCGAACGACTTCGCGCGCATTCATAGTGAAATGCTGCACCGAATTGAAGTTTTGGAGGAAGTGACGGCGCGCCAGGACCGGATTTTCCAACGGATCATCAAGATGCTGGCCGCCGCTGTGGAAAAGGGGCAGTGACCCGGCGCGAGACGCCAATGCCATGACCATCCGCGATGCGATGCCCGTCCGCGATGCGATGCCCATCCTCAATGCGATGCCCGTCCTCAATGCGATGCCCGTCCTCAATGCGATGACAGTCGACGTCGAAGACTATTTCCAGGTTCAGGCCTTCGCGCATTGTATATCCCGCGATGACTGGGACGGATTTCCGAGCCGGGTCGAGGCGAATGTCGATCGCATCCTCGGTCAGTTCCATCGTGCGAACATTCTTGCCACGTTCTTCACGCTCGGTTGGATCGCCGAACGCCATCCCGCCATGGTGCGCCGCATCGTGGCGGCCGGCCACGAGCTTGCGAGCCACGGATGGGATCACACGCGTGCCGACGCTCAGGAGCCGGAGATATTCCGCCAGGACGTAAGCCACGCGCGCGCCGTGCTGGAGGATATCGGCGGCGTCGCCGTCACCGGATATCGAGCCGCGACATTTTCGATCGGTGCACGAAACCAATGGGCGTTCGGCATTCTGCGCGACGAGGGCTACCAGTACAGCTCCAGCGTCAACCCGATCGCGCACGATTTGTACGGCATGCCGGACGCGCCGCGCGTGCCGTTCCAACCGAACGGCGATGCGTTCTGGGAGTTTCCGATGACCACCGTCCGAGCGCTTGGCCGCAACTGGCCTTGCGCCGGCGGCGGATATTTCCGCTTGCTGCCAAAGCTGTTGTACCGGCTGGGGTTGTCGCACGTGAACCAGGTCGAAGGCAGGCCCGGAATTTTTTATTTTCACCCGTGGGAGATCGATCCCGACCAGCCCAGTACCGACCGGGCAGGGTGGAAGTCGCGGGTGCGGCACTACACGAATTTGTCTCGCATGGAGGCCGACATCGACCGGATCCTGCAGGCGTTCGCCTGGGACCGGATGGATCGGGTGTTCGCGAATTTGCTGATTTCGAAACAGGTATCGTCCGCCTGAACGGCCAGGGGGCCGCACATCCCCAGGGGCCAGTGCATTCCATGTCCGTCTCGATCCGAACCTTGGATGACACCGTCGTCGCGGCCTGGGACGCGTTCGTTCATGCGCATCCTGACGGCACCTTCTTTCATCGTGCCGCGTGGTCGACGGTCATCCAACGGGCGTTCGGTCACCAAATCCATTACGCCTTCGCCGAACGGGACGGCGCGATCACAGGCGTCCTGCCATTGGCGCAGGTGAGGACGTTGCTGTTCGGCAACACACTGATTTCGGTGCCGTTCTGTGTCTATGGCGGCCCGCTGGCGGCCGATCCTGAGACGGCTGCCGCTCTCTCAGGGCACGCCGTCACGCTGTTGAAGAAAACCGGCGCCAGCGCGATCGAGTTCCGCCATCGCGCCGACGTCGCGAGCGATTGGTTGGAACGACCCGGTCTCTACGTGACATTCCGGAAAACGATCGAGGGTGACCACGATAAAAACCTGAAATCCATCCCGCGCAAGCAGCGGGCGATGGTGCGCAAAGGCATCCAGAACGGCCTGAGTTCCAGCGTCACCCACGACGCGGGCCTGCTGCACGGCATTTACGCCGAGAGTGTGCGCAATCTCGGCACGCCGGTGTTTTCACGCGGATATTTCACCCTGTTGACCGAAATTTTCCGCGACGATTGCGACGTCGTGACCGTCATGGACGGCGACAGGCCGATCGCATCTGTGATGAACTTCTATTTTCGCGACGAAGTGCTGCCCTATTACGGTGGAGGCACCGCGTTCGCCCGTCAGTGCGCCGGCAACGATTTCATGTACTGGGAGGTGATGCGTCGCGCGGTCGATCACGGCTGCCGTCTGTTCGATTTTGGCCGCAGCAAGCTTGGCACCGGGGCGTTTGACTTCAAAAAGAACTGGGGCTTCGCACCGGAGAATCTTCGCTATCGATACAAGCTCGCGCCAGGCGCCGCGATCCCCGACCATAACCCGCTCAACCCGAAATACCGGCTGTTCATCGCTGGTTGGAAACGATTGCCCCTCCCCATCGCCAACGCAATCGGTCCTTCCATCGTTCGCGGACTGGGCTGATCGCATGCCGGATCTGCTGTTCCTCATGCAGCGCCTGCCGCATCCGCTGATCAAAGGCGAGAAGATTCGCAACTGGCACATCCTGAACTATCTGACGAAGTGGTACGACGTTCATTTCGGTTGCCTGATCGACGATCCGGAGGATTTTCAGCACATCGATACGGTCGGCGCTCTGTGCAAGGACATGTGCACCGCACCGCTCGATAGGCGGCGAGCGAAGCTGACCTGCGGGAGGGGCTTGCTGACCGGTGAACCGTTGAGTGTGACTTTCTTTCGCGATCGCCACCTGCGGCGCTGGGTCGAACGCGTCATGACACGGGTCGAACCGGAAATGATCTTCGTGAATTCATCCAATATGGCGCCGTATGTTTTGGATTTGCCACGCACCGGTAAGCTGGTGGTTGAGCTCGGCGATGTCGATTCGGAAAAGTTCCGGTCCTATTCCGAAACCGCCCGAATGCCGCTGCGCCAGGTCTACCGGCGCGAGTGGCGGCTGGTTAAGAGATTGGAACGTCGCGTCGCGCTGGAAAGCGATTACTCGGTCCTGGTCACCGAAGCCGAGGCCGCGCTGCTCCGAACCAAAGTGCCTGAGGCCGCGGATAAAATCGTCGGCATAAGTTGTGGCGTGGATCATCGGTATTTCGATCCGTTACTGGATCACGAGCCTCCGTTCGATCCCGCGGCTGGTCCGGTCTTCGTGTTCACCGGCACGATGGACTACCTGCCCAACAGCGACGCGGCGATCTGGTTCGCGACCAAGGTGCTGCCGATCATTCGCCAAACAATACCCGCGGCGCGGTTCTTTATCGTGGGTGGCAAGCCGGCTGCCGCGGTAAAGAACCTGATGAAGCTGGACGGTGTCGTGGTCACCGGGCGGGTCCCCGATGTCCGGCCTTACATTTTTCACAGCACCGCGGTGGTTGCTCCCATGCGGATAGCGCGCGGGATTCAAAACAAGGTCCTGGAGGCGATGGCCATGGCAAAACCCGTCATCGTCACATCCGGCGCACTCGAGGGGATCGACGCGAGCCCGGGACGAGAGGTCATCCTGGCGGAGGACGCCGCCGCATTCGCCGGCGCGGCGCTCCGTTTGACCGGCGCGAACGGCGGCACGACGCCGGAGGGCGCGGCGTTGGGGCAGACCGCGCGGCGTCTTGTCCTGGAACGCTACGACTGGGACGCCTGCCTCAGCGGCTTCGACGAGTTGATGCGGCCGGCTTCACCGCGCTTCGCCCAGGTCCAATCGTGAACAGATGGGTCGTGAGCGGACGGATTGGGGCGATCCGGGGAGAACGCACGGCGCGGTTCCTGAGTGGCCTGCGCGACGCCTGGTTGGGACTGGCGATCGGCCTGATCGCGCTCGGTATCGTGTTCCATGTCGAAATCGCGGCGGCGGTTAAAACCTGGATCACGTCGACCGCGTATAATCATTGCTTTCTGGTGATCCCGATCGCGTTGTACCTGATCTGGGACCGGCGAGCCTCCTTGCGCGGGTTGATCGCCGCTCCCATGCCGGTCGTTGCATTGCTCGCGCTGCCTATCGGGATCGTATGGCTGGCCGCCGAGCGCCTCGGCATCATGGAGGGACGCCAGCTCGCTGCCGTCAGTATGGTGGAGGTGCTGTTTCTCGCCATGCTTGGCCGGCGCCTTTGGACGTCTGTGTCCGGGCCTCTGCTGTATTTATATCTCCTCGTGCCGTTCGGAGAATTCCTCACTTCGGGGTTGCAGGACATCACGACGTGGTTCATCCGCCACGGCCTCAATATCATGGGGATCCCGGCCTATATCGACGGCTACGTCATCGATATTCCCGAAGGCACGTTTTTCGTGGCCGAGGCCTGCGCCGGCTTGCGGTTCCTGATCGCCTCGATCGCATTTGGGGTGCTGTATGCGTTGCTGATGTATCGCGATCCGATGCGGCGCGCGCTTTTCATCGTCGTCTCGGTCATTGTTCCAATCGTCGCCACTGGGCTTGCCGTTCCGCCAGGACGATCAGCCAGAGGCGGCGAGTTCTTCGCCGATGAAGCCCGGGACGCACCCGGCACGCCACGGCCTGATCACGGGGTTCGCGGTGGCGGTGTTGGCGGCTCTTGCTCCGGCGATCGCATTGGGGCTCGACCACGCGGCAACCGCGCCGGAGTTAGCGCTGACGCCGCTCGATCTGTCGCCGTCCTGTGTCACCACCGGGGACGGCGTTTCTTCCGGTCGAACGATCATTCAGCACGTGACGTGTGGCGGCACGGCGATGACCATCGAGATCGAAGTGTTTTCGCCCCGATCGACGGCCGCTGCTTTCAACGCGGAACGCCGGCGTCTGACCCGGCCCCCGGAGGCTGACGATATGACGGAAGCGCCGATGACGACGCGGGCTGGCGACAAGGTGCTGGGGTGGCGCGTGATCGAGGCCAGCCAGCCTGCGTTCGTCGCCGCGGCCGGCTTGTGGATTGAAGGAGAACCGGCGACGCCAGGCGTGGCGATGCGACTTAAGATGGCGCGAGACAGCTTCGCCGGTGGGTCTTACTCGCCCGTTCTTGTCATCATCGCGCCGGTCGCCGATTGGCCCAGGGGCGACGCACGGCGAAAGGTGGAACTGGAGCGTCAAATATCGGACCTGGTGGCAGCGCACCCGGGGATCGGCGATCAGATTCGCTTAACGGCCAAAGTGCCGCGGTAGGGTCGGTGCGATCATGGTCGCCAATCTCTTTATGCTACCCGTGTTGTCGAATACCGAAAGAAAGTAAGTCATTAACACGGAGAACACGGAGCACCACCGAATCTCACGGAGATCACATACGCTTAGCGTCACGTTCGACCGATCGACCGCGCTAAGCATTCAAACATTCCTTACTGCTCCGTGGTTCTTTGTGGTCCTCCGAGTACCTCCGTGTTGAAAAACTTACTTACCGGCCGCGACCTCGCGAAATCGTTCAGTGCCTCTGTTCCCCGTCAGGGACTGGGACGCAAGGAGACTGCAACTCACTGAGGCGTGCCGCGTTGTGCCCGACTGGCGCGAACCGTCGTTAATCCCGACGCTGATTCCGTAATGGAATAAACATCCTCGACCAGCTAAACTTAAGGGTGAAACCAGGTTGCGAGATACCGATGGCTCGAATTGTCTACGGATTGGCATTTATCACGGTGATGGGCCTCCTGGTGGAGCAGGCGATCGGCTCCGCGTTGCTGATTGTCGCGTTCGCTGGCTGGGTTGCCTTCAGTTTGCAGAATCCTGCCCGTGCGATCGCGACCTTTGGCAGGTCCAACATTTTGATCTGGTTGGTGCCAGGCGTCGCCATGTTGTCGGTTTTATGGTCGCAGGAACCGGCCATATCATTTCGCGCCGCCGCTGAAACATGCCTCACGGTTGGAATGGCGGTGCTCGTCGCCAGAAACGTGCCACCACGTAACCTTGTTGTAATTTTCTTCATGACGCTGGCACTGATCTGTCTGGCGAGCGTGCCGATCAATCACCTGACCTATGACTACATGGCCGGTCGGAGCAATCTGACCGGCATCTACGAGAACAAAAACACCTTCTCGACCGTGTCCGGCATGCTGGTGATCACCAGTATCGTCATTCTGGCGGACCGGCGAATATCGATGTGGGTGCGGTTCGCGACCATCCCGCTCATCGGACTGGGTCTGGTGCAAAATTTGCAGTCGCATTCCGTCGCGTCGACATTGGCGCTTGCTCTTTCCATTGGTTGGGGAGCGTCGATGTTCGCGGCTGGCTGGTTCCCGTCACGAATGCGCAAGATTTTTGTAACCATCATGGTAGTGGGCGGCATTGTGCTGGCCGGCCTCGGAACCCTGGCGGCGGTCGCGTTCCACGATGAACTTCTGGCACTGGTGGGCAAGGATTCCACGCTGACCGGGCGCACCGAGTTGTGGTTCTACGCGTCCAGAATCATCTCGACAAATTCTATCCTTGGCGTTGGGTACGACGCATTCTGGGTTCGCGGCCATCAGATGGCCGAGTTCCTCTGGCGGCTGGAACACGAGCAGTCGGGTGCGGGATTTAGTTTCCACAATCTTTATTATGAAGTCGCGGTTGAACTCGGCGTGCCTGGGGTCGCGGCGGGAGCGGTCGTGATCGTCATGACCTTTTTCTACTCGGTTCAGTGGCTGCGTCACGAACCGTGCTGCGAGAGCATCTTTTTCTTCACGACGGTCGTATTCACGCTGATCCTTCAGACTCAGGGCTACGATCTCTTCGCTACGTTCGATCCGTTGTATTGGATGTTCTCCGTCGCGTTTCTCTACAGCAGAAACTGGAACAAATGGCGCGTCGTGGAAAAGCCAGGCCGGCGTCGACTGCTGCAAGTCCCGGCGAGGGTGGCCGGTCCGACGATCGCGTGAACTGTTGAGGCGTCATGGCCGGGCATTGATCCCACAGGCGGTAAAGTAGGCGCCAACGTAGCAGCACGATCGCCCATTCGTCATTTCCTTTGAAAGAGTCTTGTAACCCCGACCGACGTGAGCACGAACCCAGTCTCACGATATTTCGCTGGCAAGACTTGGTCCGACGAACGTCGATTGAAGGACATTTGACGTGCTTCTTGCTCTAAACTGACGCTCGCCGCCCGGCGTTCTTAGTGTTGAAGGTAGACCATGGACACACACATCGATTCCCGGATCGCGCGTGAGCGTGACTACCACAACCAGCGGTTCGCCGACGAAACCCGAGAGGCCCAAGGCAAATATTACGCGGCGGTCAAGGACGGCGCCGAACGATTTGACGCGGAGCTGAACCGCCTGGCTCGCTCGGCCGACATTCTTGAATACGGATGTGGTGGTGACCCGAAGCTGTTCTCGGTCGCGTCGATCAGCCGGAGCGCGACCGGCATCGACATTTCGGATATCGCTGTGGCCCAGGGCGGCGAGCGTGCGGCGGAGATGGGGCTCGCGAACGTTCAGTTCTATACGATGAACGCCGAGCAGATGACCTTTCCCGACAACTCGTTTGACCTCGTCTTCGGCCGCGGAATCATTCACCACCTCGATACCGACCGCAGCTTCGCGGAAATCGCGCGCGTCCTGCGCCCAAATGGCACGGCCTTGTTTTGGGAGCCTTTGGGTCACAACCTGCTGCTGAACTTGTACCGCGGGATGACTCCAGAGGCGCGGACACCGGATGAGCACCCGCTTCTCCGCACCGATTTCGACCTCGCGCACCGCCATTTCGGGCAGGTCTCGTCGTCGTTTTACGGGCTGACCACAATTCTGAGCGTGCCGTTCCGCGACACACGGCTCGGTGATGCGATCTTGGGCGTGGCATCCGTCGTGGACCGCGCGATGTTTCACATACCGGGCGTGAAATGGCAGGCATGGTACTGCCTGATGGAGATGAGAACAAATTGATTCGCCACCTGGGCCTGGTGGCGTTGCTGCTGGGCACATCCTTCGCGTCCATCGCGACGTCTGCCGCACAAGACGTCCTCATTCTCGACCGTCTCCACACCGACTTCACCGCGAAATCAGATCACCCGGACTGGGCTGTTTCCGACGGCTGGACGAACGGCAACGTCGTCAATACGGACTGGCGAAAGAGTCAGGTCCAGTTCGCCGACCAGTCATTGAAGTTGGTACTTCAACGAGACAAAACGACCAGTACCGGATATGCCTCCGGCGAGGTCATCACGCATGCCCGCTTCCGCTACGGCTATTTCGAGGCCTCGCTGAAGGCCGCGAAGGGGAACGGCGTCGTGACCGGGTTTTTCAGCTATATCGGTCCGGTGCATCACGAGCCCTGGAATGAGATCGATGTGGAGATTTTGGGCCGCGACACCCACCGGGCGCAATTCACCTATCACGTCGATGGCAAGGACAGCGGCGGGGTCACCGTCGATCTGCCGTTCGATGCCGCTCAGTCATACCACGTGTTCGGCTTCGACTGGCAGCCGACATATATCCGTTGGTACGTCGACGGACGTTTGATGTTGACCGAGGACGGCCATAAGCTTCCTCTGCCGTCACGCCCGCAGGAGATCGTGTTCGACCTTTGGAACGGCATCGGCGTGGACGCGTGGCTCAAACCATTCCGCTGGCGGAATCGGCCCATCGTCGCATCGATCCGGTGCGTTTCCTATCGACCTCAGTTCGCCGGCGCCTCGGATTGCGGCAACGCGGAATAACGAGCGGAAATTCAGCCGCGTGCGAATGATGGCGTCATTCGCGGCTCGCCGGTCTGGCCGCGGCCAAGTTGCATCAGCGCCGCGGTAAGGCCGCCGGAGATATCCGCGTCATCCTCGACGAGATCGGCACGAGCGATCGCACCGA
>JBEKGV010000461.1:0-4688 GCA_050012615.1 Acetobacteraceae bacterium
AGCTGCGAGCGCTGGCAGCGGGCGCGGCTGTTGCCCGGGGGTCTTTGAGATCTTAGGTTGTGAATGCGTTTGGCCCTCGCGGTGGTGATGCGATTTCGCCTGAGGAAATTCTGATGCGGATGGATCAAGCAGCAGGCAGGGGTAACGGAGTGCTTCACCCGCGGGATTTTTCGAATGATAAGACTGATCGCGGCGGCGGTCCTGATTTGCTCGGCACCGGCGGCGTACGCGGATGACGCCGCTGCGACTGCCTGTGCGGCCTCGCTGCCGCCACAGGCGCGCACGGTGTTCGATGCGGTGATGGCGGACCCGAAACCAGCGGTCCCGTTACGGCGCGTGCTGGCGAAAACGCTTGCCGATCTTGTCTACAGCGGCCGATTACCGCTCGGCGCGGCCAGGAGCGCCGCCGAGGGCGCCAGCGAGTGCCTGCGAATAGCCAGGGACTGCACTGCCTCGATTTGCTGACCAGGCGACGAACGGGTCATCGCCACAAACGACAGCACGAAGGAAAGGCTCACCTCCAAATGGTTGGTTTGGAAATGAGCCAAACGGCCCACTGGCTCATTTATTGGCCGGATCACAGGGAAGGGGCGTCCGCGGCGCTTCGGGGCATAACGAAAGAAGCCATGGCCCGGATCGCGTGGACATGGAATGTAGCGCACCGTCGGCAAACAGACCACAGGCGGCATTGTCAGTCCAATGCGACCGAAACACCACTGGCGCCAGCGAGCAACCGTTTCAAATGAAAGCTGACCAACCCGTCGTCGCTGTCCTGTCCCAACAAGGCGGCGAACGAGGACAGAGCAGTCGGGTCACACGACTCTGCCCGGGAACATGCGTCCAGATAGGCGGCGGTCCGCGGTCAGTGGTTCATGCGCCGGCAGAGCTTCATGACGGCCGCGTAATATGACGCTGCCGACCGGCTGGCCGCGGAAATCGGGAATGCGCTCCACCACGCTGCCGCTGACGCAATTTCGCGTGCCAAGCTGCTTGTTCGCCCCCTCCAGCCGCGCCGCGATGTTGATGGTGTCGCCGTACGCCGTGTAGTCGAAAAACCGTCCACCACCGAAGCTGCCGACCAGCGCGGAGCCGGCGCAAATCCCGATCCGCGTGATCCCGACCAAGACTCCCTTCTCCCGCCAGCGGCTTCTGAAATTCTGCGCGTAGGCATCCAGCGCCAACGCGCAGGCGACAGCGCGGGCGGCATGGTCGGGCTGATCGCCCGGCGCGCCAAACAGCACGTTCAACGCGTCGCCAATGATCTTCACCAACGTGCCGCCGTGTTCGAACACGATCTCGGTCATGCCGGTGAGGTACTCGTTCAACAGCGGGCCGATGACGCCAGGTTCCAACCCCTCCGCCAACGTGGTGAAACTGGCGATGTCGGTGAACATCGAGGTGATGTCACGCCGTTGCGGTCCCAGATCGATGCTCTCGGCCGAGGCCGCCAGACTATCCGCCAGACTGGGCGAGAAATACCGGGCCAGATGCGCCCGCGCCCGCTCCGCCTCCTGTTGGCGGCGCTGGTAGCCGCGGGTGATTTCAAGATTGCGCAACGTTTTGCCGATGGTCGTTTCGAGATCGGTGAAATCGATCGGCTTGGTCAGGAAGTCGAACGCGGCATGGTTCATCGCGGTGCGGATATTGGCCATATCGCCGTAAGCGGAGACAATGATCGTGGCCATGTTGTCCTCACGCTCCTGGATCTGGCCAAGCAGCGTAAGCCCGTCCATGCGTGGCATGTTGATGTCGCTGATGACCATGTCGATGCCCGGGTCAGCCTCCAGCGCGGCCAGCGCGTTCACCCCGTCGTCGGCGAAAGCGAAACTGTACGAGCCGTCTCGGATTTGCCGGCGGAACCGCTGGACGATCAGGACTTCAAGGTCCGGTTCGTCGTCGACGACCAGAATGCGTGCCATTATCCACCCCCTCCGGCGCCCGCGATCACCGCGCTGACGTCCTGCTTCAACTGGGGAAAATCCACCGGCTTGGTCAGGAACTTATTGGCGCCGCGTTCCAGTGCCGTGCTGATGGTATCCTGATCGCCATAAGCCGAGATCATGAATACCGGTAGATCAGGCCGTCTTTGCTTTGCCTCCGGCAACAGTTCCAGTCCGCTCATGCCGGGCATGTTGATGTCGGAGACCAGCAGAATGATATCGTCTCCGACATGGTCCGCCAGCTTCTCCAGGGCCACCGCGCCGGACAACGCGAAGTCGAGCGTGTAGAGCCCTTGGCGTACCTCCCGGCGGAATTGCTGGCGGAACATCGTTTCGACATCGGGTTCATCGTCGACGATGAGGACCTTGAGGTTCATGCCGCGCCTCCGGCCATACGGCGAGGCAAGGTGACAGTGAATTCGGTAAACGAATCGATCTGGCTGTCCACGGTCATTTGCCCATTATGTTGTTTGACGACGATGTCGTAGCTGAGCGACAGGGCAAGCCCGGTGCCTTCGCCGGCCGGCTTGGTGGTGAAGAACGGTTCAAAGATTTTTTCCCGAACCTCCTTGGGGATGCCGGTGCCGTTATCCCGTATCCTGATCTCAACCTGGTCGCCCAGGCCGCGCGTGGTAATGGCGAGGGTTGGCTCGAAGCCGGGACCGGCGGTTGCCGAGCGTTTGCGCGCGGCATAGAACCCGTTGCCGGTCAGATTCAATATCACCCGGATGAATTCTTGCGGAAATGCGTCGATTGTCCAGGCATTTGGATCGTAGTGCTTCTCCAGCGTGATGTTGAATCCCGGCGTTTCCGCTCGCGCGCCGTGATAGGCGAGGTTCAGCGCCTCCTCCACCGTCGCGTTAAGATCGATCTGGCGGTGTTCGCTGGGACCGGTCCGAGAGTGCAACAACATGTTCTTGACGATGCTGTCCGCCCGCCGTCCATGCTGCGCGATCTTCTCCAGATTGCCTTTCAGGGTCGCGGTGATCTCGTCGATCTCGGCGCGCAGGTCGGCGGCGACGGTCAGTTTGTCCGGCGCCACCGCCTCATTCAGTTCGTTCAGCAGATCGACCGACAGGTCGGAGAAGTTGTTAACGAAGTTCAACGGATTTTCGATTTCATGCGGGATGCCGGCGGTGAGTTGGCCCAGTGACGCCATCTTTTCGGTTTGCACCAGCCGGTCCTGGGTGCGGCGGAGGTCGGTCAACGTGGCCTCGGCGGCGAGGCGGGCGCGGCGGGCGTCCTGGAACAGCCGCGCGTTTTCGATCGCCAGCACGCTCTGGGCGGCGAAGGTTTGCAACAAGGTCGGAATGGTTGTTGGGAAGTCTCCCGTTGTGCGGCGGCGGATGACCAGCCCGCCGAGAACCTTAACCTCACGCAACAACGGCACCGCGAGGACGGCGTGGATGTCGTGCAACGCCTCCTTGGTGCTGTCCGCAAGCGTCGGGTCGAGTTGCAGGTCGGACACATGCACCGGCTCGCGTTGCAGCCCGGCGCGGCCCAGGTAGGTGTCGCCGAGTTTGATGCGGGCTTCGCGGAGGCGGGTGACGCGGGTTTCGGTCATGCCATGGGTGGCCTTGAGCACGAACACTTCCTCGGCGTCGTCGTATTCATAGATGGTGCCTTCGTCGGCTTGCGACAGCGTGACGGCGCGGCTGATGATCGTTTCGAGCACGGTGTCGACGTCGAGCGAGGAATTCACCGCGCGCGTGACCTCCTCCAGCGCCTGGAGTTCGGCGACCGAGCGGGTGAGTTCGGCGGTGCGCTCGCGCAGGGCACGGAAGTTGGCGACGGACGTGATGGCGATGACGGCTTGTTCCGCGAACGTTCGCAGCAGAGCGATCTGACTGTCCGTGAATCCGCCTTTTTCTTTGGAATTAATTGAGACACAGCCGATCACAATGCCGTCGCGCACCATCGGCACCGCGAGTGATGATTTTATCGTTCCCCGAGCAGCGGGATTGATATCTGGATCAGCATCGATGTCACAGATGTGAACCGTTTGCCCATCAAGCATGGCCCGGAACGAAGCCATTTCCCGGGTCAGTGGCCTCGGGAACAATTCTCTGAACTTCGTATCGACGCTTTCGACCTCATGCCTGGTCAAGGCACCTAGATGGACCAGTTCACCATCGTAAACGTACAGGCCCGCGCCGAAGCAATTGCATAGTTCTCGCGCTCGCGTAACGATCTGATCGAACACCGGCTGCGCATCATCCGGCGTGCTCGACATCACCTTCAGCACGTCGATGGTGGCGGATTGCTGTTCGATCCGTTCGCCGAACTCGCTGTTGCGTTGCGCCAGCGCCGCGGTGCGTTCTTGCAACGCGCGGTATGTCTCGGCACTGCCGATCGCGATCACCGCCTGCTCGGCAAAGGTTTTCAGCAGTTCGATCTGTGTGTCGGAAAAACCGCCTTCTCGTACGCTTCCAACCGAGATCGCGCCGATCGCGCGGCCGTCACGCATCAGTGGTACTGAGATCTGCGCTTTGTGCCCGATGTTCCGGACTTCCTGGGATATCCCGGGTTCGGCGGCCAGATCGCGGATGTGGATGACCTCCCCGTCCAAAATGGCTCGACAGGTGAGTGATCCACGCGTGGGCACCATAGGCCAGCCGTGCTTGTAGGCAGCGTACCCAGCGGCATCATATGCGGTCGCGGTGCCAGAATCCGTGCGGTAGTGCACCAGTTCGCCATCGTATTCGAATAATCCCGTGTTCGGGACATCGAGCAGCTCGCGAGCCTGGT
>JBEKGV010000462.1:0-8812 GCA_050012615.1 Acetobacteraceae bacterium
CGTAGCCACCCTCATCGGTCGTATACAGCGGCAGCAGTTTCACGTCAGGACGGGATTCGTAGACTTCGATGTTCTTCCGTACATCCGGTACGTGCCAACCGAAATGCCAGATCGCACTGGGCGGCGACGTCGCCGGGGGTTTGTCCACCTTGGTGAATAGCACCATGACGCTGTTGGGCGACAGCAACGCCGGCAGCCCGGCCCATTCGCCCTTGAAGGTAGAGGGAAACTGGCGGTTGTAAAATGCGATGGCCGCGTCAGGATCAACCGAGTTCAGGTGCAAGTGGTGAAACCCCGGTGTCGGGAGCATGAGCGTTTTCCTTTTCTGTTCGACGGCGCTGGTTCTATTCGATCGCGCTGGCGGATTTCGCATGCTCGCGCAAGGCGAATTTCTGGATTTTCCCGGTCGACGTCTTGGGCAGTTCGCCGAATACGAAGGCTTTTGGGATCTTGAACCCGGCCATGTGCTGGCGGCAGAAGGCCTGTAGTTCTTCGCTTGTCACGCTCGCACCTGGTTTGAGTTCGACGTAAGCGCAAGGCGTCTCGCCCCATTTCGCATCCGGTCGCGCGACCACGGCTGCGCTCAGCACGGCGGGATGACGATAGAGAGCGTCCTCGACCTCGATGGAGGAGATGTTTTCTCCGCCGGAGATGATGATGTCCTTCAGCCGGTCACGAATCTTGACATAACCGTCCGGCTGCATGACCGCGAGATCGCCGGTGTGGAACCATCCGCCCTCGAACGCCTTTTCGGTCGCGGGCGGGTTCTTCAAATATCCCTTCATGCTGACATTGCCGCGGAACATGATCTCGCCCATGGTTTCGCCATCCCATGGCACTGGCCGCATCGTCTCGGGATCGAGCACTGTCATCGCCTCCTGCAACGGCGTCCTGACGCCTTGCCGGCCGTTCCGTTCTGCCCGCCGATCGATCGGCAACGCGGCCCAATCCTCCTGCTTGTCGCAAACAGAGGCCGGACCTAGCACTTCGGTCAACCCATAGACATGCGTGAGGTCGATGCCGATCCGTTCGGCGCCCTCGATGATCGCGGCCGGCGGCGCCGCTCCGGCGATCTGACCGCGGATCGTGTGGGAGATGCCGGTGCGCAGCTCCTCCGATGCGTTGATCAGCATGGAATAGACGATCGGTGCACCGCACATATGCGTCACATCGTGCTGCCGGATCGCATCGAGCACGGCTTTCGCTTCCACCCGCCGCAGGCAAACATTGACGCCCGCGCGCTCCGCCACCGACCAGGGAAAACACCAGCCGCCGGCATGGAACATCGGCAGCGTCCACAGATACACCGCGTGATGCGGCATACCCCAGTTGAGGATGTTGCTCACGGCATTCAGATGCGCGCCGCGGTGGTGATAAACGACTCCCTTCGGATCGCCGGTGGTGCCCGAGGTATAGCTCAGACCGATAGCATCCCACTCGTCGGAGGGATTTTGCCAGGCGTACTCCGGGTCTCCGCCAGCGATGAAGCTTTCGTATTCCGTCGAGCCAACCCGCTTGCCGCCATCGTAAGCGGGATCGTCGACGTCGATGACGAACGGCTTCGCGTCGAGCAACGCCAACGCTTTCTCCATGACCGGCGAAAATTCCCGGTCGGTGATCAGGACCTTGGTCTCCGCGTGACGCAACATGAACGCGATCGTCTCCGCATCGAGACGGGTGTTCAACGCGTTAAGGACGGCGCCGCACATCGGCACGCCGAAATGGGCCTCATACATCGGCGGCGTGTTCGGCAGCATCACCGAAACGGTATCGTTCTTGCGAATTCCATGGCGGGCGAGGGCGGAGGCGAGCCGCCGGCAGCGCGCGTAGGTCTCCTGCCAGGTGAATTTTCGGATGCCATGCACGACAGCCAGACGGTTCGGATGAACGTAAGCGGCGCGTTCAATGAACGTCAGCGGGGTCAACGGGGAAAAATTCGCCGGATTTTTGTCCAGGCCCTGGTCGTACATATGCATCGCGTTTGCTCCCTGGGTCTTGAAGCTACACGGAACGGCCCAGGTCCGGCAAAGCCTGAGCCTCTTGCCCCGAGCGGTCGCTTCCCGCAGGCTGACAGCGCTCACCATCGTGAGAGCGCTTTACACCGTCATGGCCGGGCTCGACCCGGTCATCTCTCGCGGCACTGTGCTGGAAGAGATGGCCGGGTCAGGCCCGGCCATGACGCGGGGTGGCCTGAATTGGAGGGACCATGCGGATCGAAATTCTGTGTACCGGCGACGAAGTGCTGACCGGCAAGATCGTCAACACCAACTTCAGCTACATGGCGCAGAAGCTGGAGGATGTGGGCCTGTCGGTGCACTGGGGCACGACAGTCGGCGACGACCGCGAATCGTTGCTAAACGCGTTCAAACTCGCCGGTGAGCGTGCCGATGCCGTGATCGTGAACGGCGGCCTCGGCCCGACGGTCGACGATTTGTCGCAGGAGGTCGCGGCGCAGGCGGCGGGCGTCGAGCTGGTGCTGCACGAAGAGTGGTTGGAGAAGATGGAGACCTTCTTCTCCCGCCGCGCGCGCACGATGCCCCCCAACAACCGCAAACAGGCGATGCTGCCCGCGACGGCGGAGATGCTCGACAACCCGGTCGGCACGGCCTGCGGCTTCGCGATGGATATCGGCAAGGCGCGTTTTTTCTTCACCCCCGGCGTGCCGCGCGAGATGCGGCGAATGCTGGAGGAACAAGTGATCCCGCGGATGCTGGCGCGCTCCGGAGAGCCCGCGTCAATCTATCTGAAGCGATTCCATTCTTACGGGATTGGCGAGTCGCACGCCGATCAGTTGCTGACCGGGGTTGAGGCGCTGGATCCGGAAGGCGGCGTCAAGCTCGGCTTCCGCGCGCACTATCCGCAATTGGAAACGAAGCTGACGGTGCGCGGCAAGGACATGGACGAGGTCGGGCGCAAGCTTGCCCCGATCACGGCGGAGGTAAGAAAGCGGCTTGGCAACTTCATCATGGCCGAGGACGACCAGACGCTGGAGGGTGTCATCGTCGCTGAACTGACGGCGAAGCAGGCGACGTTGAGCGTGGTCGAAACGTTCACCGCCGGTCAGATCGCGGCGCGTATCGGCCATCTGCCTAGGGCCGAGCACGTGTTTCGCCGCGGTGTCGTGGTGCGGGACTTCGCCGAACTGCACAACGTCTTCGGTTTGGGAGACGTGTCCCTGGCGGGGGAAATGACCGAGGATGCGACAATCGCGGTGGCCCGTGCCGCGCGTGAACAAACCCGGGCGACGCATACCCTGGTTGTACTGATCGACCTCGATGAGGGTGCGGATCGGATCGATTTCGGCGGCACGATCTGGATCGGCATCGCCACCGAAACGGGCGTCGACTTCCGCCGCTCGCGCATCTTGGGGGGCCGCGACTGGGTGCGCCTAGGCGCTGTCGAACTTGGGTTGGATTGCCTGCGGCGGCAGTTGCAAGGCCTGCCCGTGGTAGAACGGATCGATTTCGAAAGAACCTGATGCCGCGCGAAGTCGATTCCCGCTACGCCTGGTTCCGGCTCGTCGTTTCCATTCTCCTCTCCGCACTTGGCAGCGTCGGAACGTGGTCCGTCGTCGTTGCCTTGCCGGCGGTGCAGACGGAGTTTGGTGCGGCCCGAGGCGGCGCCTCCCTGCCCTACGCACTCACGACAATCGGGTTCGGCCTGGGCGGTGTGCTGATGGGAAAGCTGTCGGACCGCTTTGGAGTCGTTACACCTGTGCTGTTCGGGGCTGCCGCGATCGGTGCCGGTTACGTGCTGGCCTCGGTGGCGAGCGACTTAACACAGTTTGCCCTGGCGTATGGATTGTTGATCGGCACTTTCGGCGCCGCATCGACGTTCGTGCCACTGATGGCGGATATCTCGCGTTGGTTCGAACGCCGCCGCGGGGTCGCTGTCGCGTTGTGTGCGTCCGGCAATTATATTTCGGGTGCGTTCTGGCCGCCGGTGGTCGACTATCTGATCCAGACCATCGGATGGCGGGCGGCGCATTTCTGGATTGGCTTGTTCTGTTTGGCCCTGATGGTGCCTTTGGCGCTGTTGTTGCGCGCTCCGGCACCGGTGCGAGCCATGAACGCGCCGCCCTTGCCAACAGTCTTTTCCCGCGCGACGAACCTCCCGCCTGGCCTGCTGCAGGCGCTGCTGGCGATCGCGGGGTTCGCCTGTTGTGTCGCTATGTCGATGCCGCAGGTGCATATCGTCGCCTATTGCGGCGACCTTGGTTACGGAGTCGCGAACGGCGCTCGCATGCTGTCGTTGATGTTGTTCGGATTGTTCCAGGGTGGGCTGGTGCCCAGTTACGCGATCGTGATCCGCGAGAATTTTCCAGCGAGCGAGGCAGGCGCCCGTGTCGGATTCGTCATGATGACGACGTTGCTCGGGATGGCGGTTGGCGGGTGGATGTCAGGGGCGATCTTCGATCTGACCGGGTCCTACCGCGCGGCATTCGCCAATGGTGTGGGGTGGAACGCGCTGAACCTGGCGATCGCCGTGTTTCTGCTGAGTCGCGGACGCGGACGGAGCTTGCTCAGGGCAGCGTGAGGGGCATACACAGGCCAGTGCAATGGTTGCACCGGGACGCGTCCAGTGGTAACCTTGTTTCGTGCGGCGGGGTGGAAGATCGCCATGTATGGCGGAGACCATCGCGTCCCCCATTTTCATGTCGAGGGGCGAGGGTTTCAATGTTCGGTAAGCATTGAAACGCAGGAGTTGATCATTGGGACCGTGCCGACCGCTGTCTTGAAGGCTGCACAAGGGTGGGCACGCGAACACCGGATGGAATTGGTGACCAGGTGGCGAGAGTTAAACGAGTGACAGCGAGCGACAAAACTCGGTCGATTGTGACGGCGGTAACCAAGGCACCCGCGACCGTCATCCTTGAATGGTCAGACGGGACGCGGGCCGAACTCGATCTGAAAACACTGCTGCACGGTAAGTCGTTTCACGCACCGCGGGACCCAGCGGAATTTTCGCGCGTTCGTGTTGGCGAGTGGGGTCACTCGCTGGAATGGCCATCAGGTGAAGAACTCGGAGCCGAGTTTCTTTGGTTGGAGACACTTTCTGCTACCGGTCGAACTGATACCAGGACATTTCTTGAGTGGCGGCTGCGCCATGGCCTGTCGCTTTCCAGGACCGCCGATGCGCTTGGATTATCGCGCCGAATGGTCGCCTATTATTCCAACGGCGAAAAACCTGTTCCGAGACCGATCCTGCTTGCGTGCAGAGGATGGGAAGTCAGCCACGCGGCATAGTATGCTATTTGTCATGGGCGGGCTTGACCCGGTCATCTGTCACCGCACGTGCTGCGAGAGGTCCCCCGGACGATCCCCCGATCAAGTCGGGGGAGGGGGATGACGTGTGGGCGGCCGGGGGATGACCTGTGGGGTGGCCGATGGCCGCAAGTTGGTCATCTCCGCAACTCTTTCCACGTATCGTCCAGCGCGCGCCGTAGCCGGAGCATGATCTCGTCGATCTCCGCCTCAGTAATGATCAGCGGCGGAGAAAACGCGATGCGGTCACCGATGAACCGCGCGATCAACCCATGCTCGCGCGCATACCCGTCGGCCATGGCGCCAACCTTCAGCCCCGGGTCAAAGGGCGCACGGGTGTCTTTGTCGGCGACCATCTCCAGCGCCGCGATCATCCCCACGCCGCGCACATCGCCGATCAGAGGATGGTCGGTCAGACCCTCCGCCGCCTGTTGCAGATACGGACCGACCTCCTGAACGTGGCCCAGCATGTCGATCTCGTCATAAATCCGCAGCGTTTCCATCGCCACCGCCGTGGTGACCGGATGGCCGCCATAGGTGAACCCATGAGCGAACCCGCCCAGTTTGCGGCTTTCGTCAAGCATGGCGTCGAAGATGCGCTGGTTGACCAACAACGCCGAAATCGGCTGCATCCCCGCCGATAGCGCCTTCGCGCAGGAGATCATGTCGGGTTGCAAGTCGTATGTCTGACTGCCCCACATGTTGCCGGTCCGGCCGAACCCACAAATCACCTCGTCGGCGATGAACAGCATGTCGTATTTGCGAATGACCGCCTGCATCTTCTCCCAATACGTGCGAGGCGGTACGATCCCGCCGCCCGCGCCCATGACCGGCTCCGCGATAAATGCCGCGCAGGTTTCCGGTCCTTCGCGCAAAATCAATTGTTCAAGTGCATCGGCCATGCGTGTGGAGAACTGCTCTTCGCTCTCCCCTGTTTCATGCCGCCGGTAATAATGAGGAAATTCGGTGTGCAGAAATCCCGGGAATGGCAACCCGAAATCCGCGTGCATGTCCGGCTTGCCGGACGCCGAGATCGAAGCCGTCGTGCTGCCGTGATACCCCATCTGGCGTCCGATGATTTTTCGCTTTTCTGGTTTGCCGATCGCGGCGTGATAGTACCAAACCAACTTGATCGCCGTATCGTTCGCCTCGGAGCCGGAGCACTGAAACAGCACCTTGCTCATCGGTACCGGAGCGATCGACAATAGTTTCTCCGCCAGATCGACCGCGTTTTCCTGCGTCGTGCCGCGGTAGATGTGGTAATAGCCGAGCTTGCGCATTTGCTCGTAGGCCACCCGGGCCAGCCGCTCCGAGGCATAGCCAAGCGACGCGCACCACAGTCCGGCGGCGGCATCGAGGTAACGTTTGCCGTTGTCGTCCGTGATGAAACAGCCGTCTCCGCCGCCAACCACGAATGGTCCGTCCTCCAGATGGCGGGCCAGATTTGTCTGTGGATGCGCGATGCTCGCGATGTCACGCGCCTGTACGGAATTGGGAGCGAGATAGGTCACGTGGATTCCCCTCTGACTGGCTGATCTCGACGAAATCCTTTAACCATCGCGCTGCGAAATACAATGCCGATCGGAGGATCAACGATGTCAGCCGAGGGACAGGTCGTATTCGGCAAAATGGATGAGGTCGTCTTTGGCAAACCGGCGGCGGACACGGTGGCCGAGTTAACCCGCCGCATGGGCGCGGAACGCGTTTTCCTCATGGTCAGCGGCACGCTGAACCGGAAGACGCAGGAGATAGAGAAGATCCGCGCCGCTCTGGGCAATCGGTGCGCCGGATGGTTCGACAAGATGCCGCCACACACACCACGCTCGGCGGTCATCGCGGCCGCGGCGGCGGCACGTCAGGCGAACGCGGATCTGATCGTGACCGTGGGGGGCGGCTCGATCACCGATGGTGCGAAGGCGGTACAGCTTTGTCTCGCGAACGACATTACCACGCCGGCCGGACTGGATGCGTGCCGCGGCGACGCGACGTTCCGTCCGCCCACCGTGCGGCAGATCAGCGTTCCGACCACTCTGTCGGCTGGCGAGTTTTCCGGGCTTGCGGGAGTGACCAACGAGGCCACCAAGGTGAAGGAGTTGTTCCGTCATCCGATGATCATTCCGGCGGCGGTTGTTTTGGATCCCGCGCTGACGGTGCACACGCCGGAGTGGCTGTTCCTGTCCACCGGCATCCGCGCCGTCGATCATTGTGTCGAGGGCATTTGTTCGAACGAAGCGAACCCCTACGGCGACGCCCAGGCGCTGCGCGGGCTGAGTTTATTGACCAAAGGACTGGCGCGCGTGAAGGCCGATCCCGGGGATCGCGCGGCGCGCCTCGACTGCCAGATTGGGGCGTGGCTTTCGATGGGACCGCTCGCGGCTGGGGTGCCGATGGGGGCGAGCCATGGGATCGGCTATGTGCTTGGCGCCGTCTTCGACATTCCGCACGGCCATACCTCTTGCATCATGCTGCCGGCGGTGATGCGCTGGAACAAACCGGCAAATGCCGAGCGCCAGTCGATGGTTTCCGCCGCGATGGAACACCCCGGCGAAGATGCGGGCGATGTGCTCGACCGCTTCATCGGCGGGCTTGGCATGCCGCGCAGTCTGCATGCGGTTGATGTCGGACAGGACCAGTTCGACCGTATCGCGAAACAGGCGATGGGAACGCCCTGGGTGCCGCGCAATCCTCGGCCGATTCCGGCGCCGGAGGTGTTGCGGGAGATCCTGGAACTGGCGGCCTGAACGGACGGCGGTCATGCGCGTCCTCGGACCCTCCGCAAAAGTTTTCTTGCATCGATCCGCGAATCGAGTGCAGTCTTCTCCCGTCGCAGCAACAACTGAAAGGAGGTGATCCTGTGTCTCATTGTATGGTGGCATACCTTGCCATGACCAGGATCGCCGGCGCGATAGCGGCGGCGTAGCATTCTCCGGTCCGGCAACGGACAGTCACTCACAATGCGAAGGCTCCCGGGGTAACCTGGGAGCCTTCATTGTTGTCGGGACCACTCGGTCATGCGCTGTTCCTGGGCTGAAAACGCGGACGCCACGATGCAAGCCTACCATGACACCGAGTGGGGCGTGCCGCATCACGACGATCGCGCTTTGTTCGAGTTGATCACTCTGGAGGGCGCCCAGGCGGGGCTGTCCTGGCGAACTGTGCTGGCGCGGCGGGAGGGGTATCGGGAGGCGTTTCATCGGTTCGATATTGGCCGGGTCGCCGCGATGAGCGACTCCGAGCTGACGTCTGTGCTGACCGAAGCGACCGTCATTCGTAACCGCCAGAAGATCTGTTCGACACGGGACAACGCACGCGCGGCTTTGTCCGTGATCGGCGAGCATGGCAGCCTCGATGCCTGGCTGTGGTCGTTCGTCGACGGTCAACCAATTGTTAACCGCTGGCGCGAAGCCGCTCAGGTTCCCGCGACGACCGAGGTCTCCGACCGCATGAGCAAGGAACTGCGCAAGCGGGGTTTCCGCTTTGTTGGCTCCACGATATGCTACGCGTTCATGCAGGCCACCGGCATGGTCGACGATCATCTGGCGACGTGC
>JBEKGV010000463.1:0-4676 GCA_050012615.1 Acetobacteraceae bacterium
AGACAAGGCAGGAAATTCTACAGTCGCCCGGGGACCCCAAGGTACAAATGGCGATCCAGAGTGAAGCTCTCCCGCAAATCCTGAATGATATATCGACGGCTCGGGCGATGCTGCGTGACCTCGCCAGCGATGATGTTGGCGTTCCACAACTAACCATTTTGATTTATGAGGCATTCACGGCGGGTGACATTGTTGCCGCGAAGGAATTCGTCGCCCGGGCCGTGGCAAAGACCGATGTCACGCCGTATCTTCATTCTGAAGCGAAGCGCTATGAAGGGCGGATGTATTTTCTGACCGGCGATCCGGTACACGGGCGGCAATCCTATCAGGAAGCATTGAGTGCGCTTGGGGACTCCCAGTTCGTGGCGGCGCAGCGAGCGTACGATCTGGGTGATCTTGTCCTGATTGAATATCAAACTGGCACCTGCGAACATGCTGAGACCGACCTCAAAAGCTTCGTCGAGACAGTCCGCGGGCCCGATGTCCCGCAGCAGTCGAGGCTACAGTTGTTAGCCGTCGTGAGGAGCCAATTGGGGCAAACGCAAGGTCTGCGGTGTCCATTCCCGGAAAACCTCCCAACACTCCTGGCGGACTAGGCGGCGGTCTCCCGGGATGTTCCACTTCGCGGCACGTCATAGTCAGCGCGCCAGGTTGGAGGTAACTTCCACCAGTGCGGCCGTGGCCTGTCGCAGCACAGGTCCCCACTCGCCGATGCGGGTCTGGCGGAAGATACGCAAGCCCGGATACCACGGGCTGTCCCCATCTGATCCTCCTGGGCGTCCGCTGAGCCAGCGCCAGCAATGGTCGTATCGATCCAGCAAGAAGACCGGCTTGCCCAGTGCACCGGCGAGATGCACGACTGAGGTATCGACGCTGATCACCAGATCGAGATTGGCGATGATCGCTGCTGTATCGGCGAAATCGCTCACTTCCGGCATCGCATCGAACAGCATCATTCCGGGCGGCGGCGTGCGGGCCTGTGCCGCCTCCGGACCGTGTTGCAAGCTAACGAACACCACGCCGGGCACGGCCGCCAGTGGAGCCAGTGTCGCCAGTGCCATGCTGCGGCGCCCGTCGAGGGTGACGAACCCCGGCAACATCGGCCTCGCCTGACCAGCCCAGACCAGCCCGACGCGCGGTGCGCCGGCCGGCAGACGCGATCGCCAGACATCGACCAGGGCGGGATCGGCATGCAGGTACGGGATCCGGGCTGGCATGGTATCCGGCGTGGTCTCAAAGGCGCGCGGCAAGCTGAAGAACGGGCAGTAAAAGTCGTAGCGCGGCGGCGTGTCCTCCGGGCCGTACACTTCCGAGACCCCGGGCACCGTGCGCATGATCCGAATGAGCGGTGCTGGGACGCACGCCATGACATGAGCGCCGCGCTCGGCCAGGAGAGGCAAATATCTTGCGAAGTGCAATGTGTCGCCGAAGCCGTCCTCGTGCATCGCGAGGATTCTCCGGCCAGACAGATCGGGCAGACTGGAGACGGCCGGGAGCAAACGCGGCCGCCGCACGGCGTGACCGGCCAATGTCAGGCGCCACTCGAAGTCTGGCCAGGCCTCGGCCCATCGTCCCGCGCGCAACAACGCGACAACGCGGTTGACTCTGATCTGAGCGTCGTCCGGAGCCAGTGAAAGCGCGGTGTCGTAAGCGGCGAGAGCTTCCTCGAACTGGCCGTCGTCCTTGAGCAAAAGGCCCAGATTGGCCCATGCGCCCGCCCGCGTTGGGTCGCGTTGGATCGCATCCCGGTATTGGGCGATCGCGGCGCTGGTGTGGCCCATGGAGGCGAGCGCCATTGCCAGAAGGTTCAGCGTTGGCAGGCTGTCCGGCCGCAGGCGTTGCGCTTCAATCAGTATTGGCACGGCTTCTTCGCATCGGCCGCTGTCGTAAAGAAACTCGCCGAACGCGTGACAGAGCGAGGCATCGTCAGGCGCGAGGCGGCGTAAGGCGTGAAACTGCGGCTCTATCTGGGTCGACCGGCCGGTACGCTGAAGGATGATCGCGAGATCGTGGAACGGATGTGCCGCGTTGCCACGGCCTCGCGCGGCGCGCGGTGCAACAAGCGAGCAGCGCGCTGCATGTGACCGCTGGCGCCGGCGGCAAGACCGCTGAGCAATGACGCTTCAGGATCGTCGGCATCGCGTGCCAGCAGAGCACCGCAATGCATTGTGACGATATCGAATCGACTGGCTGCCAGATCATCAATCGCTTTGGCCAGGACGGCGATCCGGTTCGCTGCGGCGGCCTTCTTCGTCATCGCCGGGTCTGGTCCAACGGGCGATAAATCAAGCCGGTTTTGGGCGGACACCCGTACAACATTCCGTCATCCCCCTCCCTCGACTTGATCGGGGGATCGTCCGGGGGACCTTTCGCGGCACTGTGTTTGTACAGGTGGCCCTGAGATCCCCCGATCAAGTCGGGGGAGGGCCATGACTTTAAAGGACAGTGCCATGCCGCAACTCCAGGCCTTTGAAGGGGTGGCCGAGCCTCCATCAAAGGTATGAAGCCATCGTTAAGAAATTCACGACAAATGGTAGTAGCTCGAAAATTCCATCACGCGGCGCGGTATCGCTCAACGCTTTTCCAGTCGATTTCCAGCCCGAAGCCTGGCGCCTCGGACAATTGAACCATGCCGTCCCTGAACGCGGCACCGCCCTGGAAAATGGCATGCTGCAGGGGGTGACGTGAAGGATTACCGTGCGATTCAGCACCGAACGCGGCGTCACCGAACGCCGACACCAGATGGCTGTGAAGATGCACCGCGGAATGCGGTGCGATGGAGACGCCTTTTTGCTCGGCGTAGTGGGCGATCCGCAATGACTCGGTAAATCCGGCATGCCGGGTCGAGTCGAACTGGACAAAACCTAGCGCTCCGGAATCGATGAAGTCGCGGACGGTAAAGCGGTGCCACTCCCGTTCTCCATGCGCCAGGGGTATGGGTGACGCGGCGGCCAGGCGCGCGAAATCAGCCGGCTGCAGATACCAGTGCAGCGGTTCCTCGAGCCAGAAAATGTTGTATGGCTCGACTGCCTTCGCGAACGTGATGCACCCTGCGACGTCGTAAGGTGCGTTCATGTCGAGCATGAACAATACGTCGGCACCGATCGCTTCACGGACCGCGCGGATACGCGTCACTTCATCGCGCAGCGCCAGGGCGCCGGTTTTGAGCTTCACTGCTCGGTAGCCTTTGGCGACAAATCCGCCGAGTTCTTCGGCGGCCGCGCCGAGCGGCTCACCTTCGACGTAGTATCCGCCGGTGGCGTAAGTGAACACCTCGGTCCTCGTGCCGCCCAGAAGCTGAAAGACCGGCAATCCCGCTGATTTTCCCTTGATATCCCATAGGGCGATGTCGATGCCGCCGATCGCGGCCATGATCTGCGGGCGTTGATTGCGCGGCAGCGGCGCCGGCAGTCCATCCCAACCGCCGAGACCACCCGGACGAGGCGATGTCAGCGAAAACAATTTTTGCCATATTTCGGTGTGGCCCCGGGGGTCCATTCCCCGAACCACGTCCGAGAATGTCCTGATCAGATCGCATATGACTGTCTGCGGGCCGGTCGCGATCTCGCCGAAGCCGGTCACGCCCTGATCCGTGCGCACTTCGACCAGAACCAGTTGCGCTCGGTCCATATATTCGTGCGCCGTCCAGCTTCCCTGTTCAAACCTGACCGACAGGGGATGGGCGAGGACTTCGGTTATTTTCATGGCGGTTTCCGTGAAAGTCAGTGGTACCGATCGGGTCGGGACTTTATGCCCCGTCAAGGATCGAACGCCAAACGCAGCGGGTCTGGACTGAGATAGCTTCGGCGTTCGAATATACGAAGGACGCCGATCCGCGTGTCGAACCGAATGCCGGGGTGCCGCCGTTGCCGGATGAGAACGTCCTGTCCGCGCTGACCGCGAAAGCGCGCGATGATCTCGCGAGGATCGCCCATCCTCGGATGCCTTGGCTGAAGCCGCGGATCGGACCCGATGGAAAGCCCGCGCTGGATGTATTGATCGTTGGCGGCGGCCAGTCGGGTGTGGCGATCGCGTCCGGCCTCAAGCGGGCGATGGCCGATAATATCCTGGTGGTGGATCGGGCACCACGCGGCCAGGCGGGGCCGTGGCTGACCTACGCGCGTATGCACACATTACGTTCGCCGAAGGACTACACCGGCCCCGATCTTGATCTGCCCAGTTTGGGGTATCAGGCGTGGCATGAGGCGCGGTACGGAGCGGCGTCATGGCAGGCCCTCGACCTCATCACCCGCCAGGACTGGGCTGCTTATCTCGACTGGGTGCGTGAGACGGTCGGTGTCCCGGTGCGGAATGAGGCGGAGGTCGTGGATATCGCACCGGCTGCTGAGGGACTGCTTGGAGCGACGCTTCGGGATGGAAGTGTGCTGTTCGCTCGTAAAATTGTCCTGGCGACCGGGCAAGACGGCGCCGGTGTGTGGTGGATGCCCGATTTCGTGGCGGCTTTGCCGGAGAGGTTTCGCGCTCACGCCGCCGATCCGATCGATTTTAGTTCGTTGCGAGATCGTCGCGTGGCGGTGCTGGGGGCAGGGGCGTCCGCGTTCGACAACGCGGCCATGGCGCTGGAGGCGGGTGCGTCCGAGGCGGTGCTGTTCTGCCGGCGTCCTGAACCACAGGTCGTGCAGCCCTATCGGTGGCTAACATTCGCGGGCTTTTTG
>JBEKGV010000464.1:0-4663 GCA_050012615.1 Acetobacteraceae bacterium
GGACGTGTCCGGCGAATACTTCGCTAACTGCAATGTCGCCACGCCGCGCGCCGACGCCCAGTCCGCGGCGACCGCGAGACAATTGTGGGAAGTGTCCGAACTGATCGTCGCGGGGTTGCCGTGACCGCTATCCCTCGCCGCGGCATCGTCCCGCGAACTTTTGTCTGACGAGCGTCAGCCGCGGACATGGATCTGGCGGCTGCGGCCGGTGATTTATTCCGCCGCCATCATCTTCAATTCGTCGGCGGCCGACAGGATCGGCAGACCCTCGATCGACCGGGAAACCTGGCCGTCGACCCCGGTCAGCTTTTCCCCCACCAGCGTGATCCGATACAACTGGCGATCGAAATCCGACTGGAATATATCGCGCGGCGCCAGATGCGCGGTCGATCGGTTGTCCCAGAACGCGATGTCGCCCGGATTCCACTTAAACCGCACGGTGTATTCCGGCCGGACCACGTGTTCCCACAGGATTTCCAGTATTTTCGCGCTTTCCCGCGGCGTCATACCAACGATCGACTTGATGAAGGAGGGGCTGGCGACCAGCACGCGCTCGCCGGTCTCAGGATGGATGCTGACCAACGGATGTTCGCTGCGTAGGCGGCGCCGGCTGACCTTTTCGTCATAAGCGCCGGTGCCGCTGGATTCGAAGGCGTGAATCACGCGCAGGCCATCGACGAAACCCCGCATCACCGGCGAAAGCCCGTCATAAGCGGCGACGAGGTTGGTCCAGAACGTGTCACCGCCGTAGGGTGGGATCGTCACGCCGCGCAGGATGGATGCGCATGGCGGGTTAACCGCCGCTGTCACGTCGGTGTGCCAGCCGAACCAGGGCGTCACCGTCATCGCTTCGTATTTCGAGTTGGCGGTGCGGTTCTTGGCGACGGAATAGATCTCGGGGTAGCCCTCGACATGGCCGAACACGGCGTGACCGATGGTCGGTTCGCCAAACTGTCGCGCCATAGCGACGTGCTGCGCATGGTCCAGGTGCTGGTCGCGGAAGAACACGACTTTCCATTTCAGAAACGCCTCCCGTATCGCGCTCAGCTGCGCGGGCGCCAGGGGTTGTTTGAGATCGGCGCCTTTGATTTCGGCGCCGATATGCAGCGTCATGGGAACGACTTCGATGCCGTCGGCGCTCTGCCTGTATGGCGATGACATGGTGGCTGCTCCTGGATGTATCTCGGCGCGGACGCTGATCGGGGTCGCGCGCGCTGTCAATTCGCCCCTGCTCGCTGATGGCGTCTCCGTCGTGGCGACCTTCGCCGACCGGACGCGCGGGCAGACAGCGCCTTCTGCAACGACCGCTAACTTCATGACCGCTATCGATGCATGACCGCGTTGCATGAGTTACCGCGTTGGGCGCCGAGCTTCCTTCCAGAGGCCGCGTCCGGTTTGTCATCTTTTGGTTCCTCCTCTCTGCTATAGGACGGCCATACCGAGGGGAGACGTGCGGTGGCCGCCAGATTGTTGCTTGTACTCGGCCTCGTCCTACTGCTTGTCGCGCCGTCGCGCGCCGACACTCTGGAACTGGCCGGCCTGCAGCGTGACTCGCAAGCGTACGTCTCCAGCCTCGCCAAACGCCTTCCGGCCGGCGGAACACCGGCCGCGCGCCGCGCCGCCGAACAGCAGGCCGCCGCGGCGATCGCGAACCAGGATTGGGCCGCCGCCGCGATTGCTCTCGAGGCGCGGGTCGCCCAAGGCGAAGTGACCTCAAAACAGTATCTGGATCTCGCGAAGGCGCAGTCACGCCGCTCTCCGCCGGAGCCTCGGCTCGCTCTGTTCGCCGCCTGGATGAGCTTCGCCAGCGGTCAGCCGGGAGAGGGAAAAATCCCCGCACTGTTGCTGATGGCCGACGCGCTGCACGCGCTGGATCGGGATGCTCAGGCGGTGCTGGTGTGGCAGGCGGTGGTGGAGCGGGCGCCGGACAACCCCGCCTATCAAAAAGCTCTGACGGATATGCAGCGAGTGGTGGGTGTGCTCGTGCGCAAGGTGAATACCGAGACCGACACCGATCCGCCGCGCGCGTGCGTAGAATTCACGATCCCGCCCGTCCGCCGCTCCGACTTCGCACCCGGGGATTGGGTCCGCCTGACGCCGCCGGTGCCAAACAGCGCGGTGACGCGGGAGGGCGATCAGATTTGTGTCTCCGGCCTCCCCCCCGGCGCAACCACGCAACTGACGCTCCGCACCGGGATGCCTGGCGAGGGCGGCCTTACACTCCTCAAGGACACCACGCTGGCGGTCGCGATTCCAAATCTGGCGCCGCGCATCGTGTTCGATTCGCGCGTATTCGTGTTGCCTCGCGGCCAGACACCGTCGGTCACGATGACGACGGTTAACCTCTCCGCGGTATCGTTGCGATTGATCCGACTCACCGAGCGCAACGTCGTCCAGTATCTCCGCGAGGCCAAACTGGGCGAATCGATCGACGTCTGGAGAGCCAACAACATCGCCGATCAATCGGGCCGCGAGGTTTGGACCGGCTCGGCGCAGGTAACGAAATGGGAGGCCAATAAGCCCGCCCGTACCGCGTTGCCGTTCCCTGATGCTCTGACCGCTTCCGGTCCCGGACTTTACGCACTGATCGCGACTCCGGGCGATGGTACAAATAAGAATGACGACTCGTCCGCGGTGCAGATGATCCTGCGTACCGATCTGGCGCCCACGGTGTGGCGAGGTTCCGACGGACTGACAGTGCAGGTGCGCGCTTACTCGGATGCGCAGCCGCGAGCGGATGTGCGGCTCGAGTTGATGGCGCGCAACAACGATATTCTGGCCGAGACGCGGACGGATGGGCAGGGTTTCGCGCATTTTCCCGCACCCTTGCTTCTGGGCGAAGGGCCACAGGCGCCCGCCGCGGTTCATGCTTTCGGCGCGGATGACGATTTCGCCGCGTTGGACCTGAACGTCGCATCATTCGATCTGTCCGATCGCGGCGTCGAGGGTATGCCGCAGCCTGGCCCCCTCGACGCATTTGTCTGGCTCGATCGCGGGATTTACCGTCCCGGCGAAACTGTCCAGATCATGGCGCTGCTGCGCGACGCGTCGGGTCTGCCCGCCGATATTCCGGCGACCGTCACCGTGAAGCGGCCGAACGGACAAGTGTTTACCCGGAGCACGCCACCGCGGACCGGCGATGCGTCGCTCTATCTGCCCATTGCATTGTCATCCGGCGCCGCGGCCGGGACATGGCATGTGGAAATCAGCGCCGATCCCAAGGCACCGCCGATCGGCTCCATCGACTTCAGGGTCGACGCGTTCGTCCCCGATCGCATGGCGGTCGAGGCCGGGCCGGCGCCTTCAATCCTCATCCCTGGGCAAACGGCACAGGTCCCGATCTCGGCACGTTTTCTTTACGGCGCGCCCGCCTCCGGTCTGACTGGGAAGGGGACGCTGCGGCTGGTTCTCGACCCGGATCCATATCCCGCACTGGCTGGCTACAATATCGGCCTGGTGAGCGAGACTTACGCACCCGACACGCTCGAACTTGAGATGCCCGACACGGATGCCCAAGGTCACACAACGCTACCGGTGACGATCGGTAAGGCCCCCGATGCGACAAGGCCGGTAAAGGCCGAGATCAATGTCGAGGTGGACGATCCGTCCGGGCGGGCCTCGCGCGCCAGTGTGACGATCCCGGTGCGGCCATCGGGACCGTCGATCGGGATCAAGCCATTGTTTCCGGACGACGCGGTCGACGCGCAAACCGAGGCAGCCTTCGATGTCGCGGCGGTCAAGGCTGACGGCACCCGTATCCCCATGGCGGCCAAACTGCGTCTGGTACGAGAACGGCCGGATTGGCGAATGGTCATCCGCGGCTCGCTGGCGAGTTATGAGACGGTCTGGAAGGATGAACCGCTGGAAACACGCGACATCGCGATCCCTGAGAGTCAGCCATTCCATTTCGCGAAACGGCTCGATTTTGGTCGCTACCGGATCGAAGTAGCCCAGACCGACGGGATGGCGGTGACGTCGTATCGGTTCCGCTCAGGATGGGCGTCGTCCGACAGCCCAGATGTGCCGGATCGCATCGACGTGTCCGCCGACCGAAAATCGGTACCGATCGGGCAATCGGTGCATGTCCATATCGCCCCGCCGTTCGCGGGAGAGGCTACGTTGCTGGTACTGTCCGATAGGGTGCTCGCCGCGCGGACCTTGTCGGTGCCGGAGGGCGGGACGACTGTCGACGTACCGGTCGATGCGAGTTGGGGACCCGGTGCCTATGTGGCCGTTCATGTCTTCAGAGGAGGCGCCGGCGCCAAACCCGGTCGAGCGTTGGGTCTGACCTGGGTCGGGGTCGATCCGGCCGCACGGACGATGGCTGTTAGCGTCAACGCACCCGACAAAACCCTGCCGCGCGGACGGTTACTTGTGCCGGTCAAGGCAGTACCCGGCGCCTGGTTGACCATGGCCGTGGTGGATGAGGGAATTCTGCGGCTGACGCGCTTCGCGTCTCCCGACCCCGTGGCCCACTTCTTGTCTCGGAGACGTTTGGGTCTGGATATTCGGGACGACTGGGGCCGGTTGATCGCGCCCGGAGACGGCGAAGCGACCTTGCTTAAACAAGGAGGCGATGACGACGGCACGCCGTTGCCGGACATACCGATCCGCACGGTGACTCTGTTCACTCCACCCGTGCAAGCTGGTGCCGATGGCACCG
>JBEKGV010000465.1:0-4662 GCA_050012615.1 Acetobacteraceae bacterium
AAGGTTGGCCAGCATCGCCGCTTCCGGCAGCGATGCGCCGGCCGCCATGGCGACCGCGAGCGCCGCGACGAGCGTGTCGCCCGCGCCGGAAACGTCGGCGACGTCGCGTGCTCGTGTCCGGACATGCAGCGCGGGCTTATCTCGGCGCACCAGGGTCAGGCCCTTGGCGGAGCGCGTGACCAGGACGGCGTCTCCGCCGGTGGCCTCGAGCGCCGCCTGGCCCGCCCGGTCCGCTTCGGCATCGTACTGGGCGTCGATCCGCGTGGCGGCGCGGACCTCCAGCTCGTTCGGCGTCAGAACGGTCACGCCCCGGTAAGCGGCGAAATCGTGCCGCTTGGGGTCGGCGATGACGCGCTTGCGATGGGTCGCGATCAGGTCCAGCAACCTGGCGAGGACCGCGTCGCACAGGACGCCTTTGGCATAGTCGGACAAAACGACGACGTCGACGCGGGTCAGCGCCTCGTCGACGCGCCGCAGCAACGCATCCGCGGTCGCCTCATCCAGCGGTGCGGTCGTCTCCTCATCCAGACGCAGCAATTGTTGGGCGCCGGCGATGAAACGGGTCTTCGCGGTCGTCGGACGGTCCGGCGCGACGATGAGCACCGACTCGATCTGAGGCTTTTCGGCCAATAGCCGGGCCACTTCCGTCCCGGCGTCGTCGTCGCCGATCACCCCGGCCAGCACGGCCCGCCCACCGAGTGTCACCACATTCATGGCGACGTTGGCGGCGCCACCGGGCGTATCGTGGCTCCGGCTCGGTCGGAGCACCGGGATAGGGGCTTCCGGCGAAAGGCGCTGTGCCTCGCCAATCCTGTAGCGATCGAGGATCACATCGCCAACGACCAGCACTCTGGCGCGATTGAAATGGCGGGCGATGCCCGCGAGCTCCCGGTCGGTTGGCGATTGCTGGGCGGTTGGCGATTCCTGGGCGGTTGGCGATTCGTGCACGTGGTCGGTCATGACTCCGCTTCGATCGGTCCTGAGACCGCATCAATAGCAGTCCTGTTGTTTTCCGGCACCGTCGAAATTTCACCCGGTAAATTGTTCCATGCCGGCGGCCGGGAGGCTACAAAGAGTTGCCCTGTCGATCCGCCGGCCCAGGTCCGCATTTCAAGGAGGTACCGTGAACTATTTCCCGCCTTTCGAGGTCGTTCGCCGTTCTGTCGATATTCAGGCCGTTCGTGGCGATTTGCGGGTTAACGTGTCGTATGAGGATTTCGTTAAGCTGTTAAAGTTCATGATCAGCGGCATAGATGTTGACGAAGATTGGTACGCACGCGCTTATGACGATATCGGCCAGGCGATCAGGGCCGGAAGCATCCGCTCCGCGCGTCAACATTTCATTAATGACGGCTATTTCGAGGGTCGGCTGCCGGCTCCGATCAGGGTCGATGAGGCATGGTATCTCCGCCGGTATCCCGACGTCGCCGAGGGAATCCGGAAGGGTATTCTGACGTCCGCTCAGGAGCATTTCGATATGGATGGATACAAAGAGGGACGGCTTCCTTTTGAAATGTAATTGTTGGGTGAATTTTAATCATCGGTGTGGACTTCATCGTTCCGCGGCTTGCACCATGCTGATTCACGCCTCGGGGACCGAATGACCCGGCGGTCCATTCGTAAGCCAACGCCCGCATCCAAGATGGCGGTGCGCAAAATCGCCGAGGCGGCGACCGTCGTGCCGGCGCCGGCAGGCACGACCCCGGCGACTGACCAACTCGCGACGGACCAACTCGCGCCAGAGCAACTCACGCCCGAGCAACTGACGCCTGAACCACTCCCGTCCGAGCAGCTTCCTCTGGGGAATTCCGCTCCGATCCGGGTCGAACTTGATGCCGCGATCGACGGATGGCCAACCAGCCGCGGGTTCGACGTGCTGCTGCGCGGGCAAATCATTTCGACCGCACCGGTCGATTCGTTCTCGATCCGCGAGGCCTCGGGACTTGAAGTGGCGACGGTTCAGTTCGGCCAGGGGGACGAGCAGGAAGCAGTGACCATGTCCGGAGCGGACAGGGAGTTCCGCACCGGGTTCCAGGTTTATCTGCCCATGCCGGGAGGCGACATGGTCCGCATCGTGGACATGTGGGTCAGTGCCCGGTCACGGGATGGGGCCGTTTTCGAAACCGGCTTAAGGCTGGGATGCATGGCGGATCAGGCGGCGGTCCTTGCCGGTCCGCTGCGGGACGTGACCGCCAAGGAGGGCACGGTGGGGATCCCGGTGCCAATTGGGATCCTGTATTTGGAATCCGCCGTGATGGACACCGACGGTGACTTGCAGGCGCATGGGTGGACCGTCAGCACATCGCCGATCGTCGCGGTCCAGATATTCGTCGACGGCACGCGGATTGGCGCCGCGTCACACGGTCGTCATCGTGCTGATGTGGCTGAGGTCTATCCGCTTTATTGCGACGCGCGGCACGCGGGTTTCTCGCTGCGGAAGCGATTGGGCGGCGCGCTGCGCGGTGGCGCCACCGTGACGGCGCAGGTGTTGTGCCTGAGTGGTGCGTGCCTCGCGACGACGGTCCCCTTGGTGCATCTCGCCGAAGCGCCGGGCGATGCGTCCCGGACGGAGTTACCGGGTCAGATCGGCTCCGGCGCGAACGGCGGCGAGCGGCTCGCGTTGCCGGGAGCAGCGCCGGCCGACCCAGTGACAGCGGAACCGGAGCCATCGGCGCCGGACGTGGCTTCCGCGGGTATGGACCCGAAGCGTCTCATTTTGGTTATTTGCGACAAAGCCGTCATCACCGCGGCCGGCGAGCTGCTGGTCGGGGGTTGGGCGGCATGCGGTCACGGCATCGAGAGCATCGCCATAGAAGTCGATGGACAGAAGGCCGGCGTCGCGGATTACGGCCATGAGCGCGCCGACGTCGCGGCCGAGTACCCAGGTATGCCGGTTGGCACGGGATTCATGTTCACGCGAGCAATCCCCGACCTCTCAGCCGGCTCGCACGAGGTCGGCATCGTCGCGTCAAGCGGCGCCGGCGACAGGAAGAAGGTGACGGTCACCGCGGTCAGGCCGATAGCGTCGACGTTCCGGTTTGAACTCGATAATCCGAAAACGCACGATGGTGCGGCCGTCCATCCGGTCACCGGCCGGCTGCTGATCGAGGGTTGGGCGCTGGCTCGCGACGGCGTTGCCGGGATCGATGTGCAGCTCGACGGCACTCTGATCGGCCACGCTCATTACGGCATGGGGCGGCCCGACGTCGGCGTGGCGTTTCCGGACTGGGACGGCAGCGCGCGAAGCGGCTACAACTTTCATTGCCCGTCACGGGCGTTGCTGGATGGTGACCATGTCATCCGGCTGACCGCGCGATCGAAGACAGGCGAGACAAGCGTTCACGCCTTTCGCATCACGGTCGCGAAAACGGATGATCCTGAAGCCGCGGTCTCGATCCGGCGGCGTATCAGGCGCGTCGAGCAGATGACGACGGCCGGGGTGCTGCGGCAACTCGCCTGGCAGCCTTCGTTTCATTTGATCGTCACCGGTGGCGGTTCAGGTGATCCGACGCGCGATATGACCGCGGCCGAAACGGCATGGGCGCTCTCGATCCGCTCGCTTGTGGAACAAACCTGGCCGGACTGGCGGGTGACCGTTCTCGCGCGCGACACTTGCGATGCCGAAACGGCTCGGACTTTCATTCAACGTCTCGCCGGTGAGCATGCGAGCCGGTTCGCCGTGACCGATCCGTCCGATGCGGCGGCGTGGCGCATGCCTCTGGCGAGCATATCCCATCGGGCCAACATACCCGAGGCTTCGCTGATCGCCGTCCTCGCGCTCGGTGACGAGTTGGGACGCGATGCGCTCGCTGCCTTCGCGGTCGCGACCGGGATCCATCCGAGCGCCGAATGTCTTTACGCGGACGAGTTTCGCCAGCCGCCGGGCGGTCAGCGTCCCGAGGCGTTCTTCAAGCCGGATTTTTCACCGGCCTTGTTGCTGTCCACGAATTATATCGGCCGCCCGCTTGTGCTACGGCACGCTCTGCTGGCCGACATCGACGCGACCCCTGAATCGCTGATGCGCGATGGGTTTCACGATCTGGCGCTGCGCTGCACCGAGGCGGCGGCTGAGACTTACCATGTTCCCGAACTGCTCGGCAGGACGGATCGAGGCGTGGCCCCGGAGGACGGCGACACCGCACTCCGGAATGCCGTGGCACGGCGAAACATCGACGCCGAGGTGCTGCCGGGGAGCGCTCCCGGAACGTGGCATGTGAAGCGTACGGTCGCGGTCACGGGCAAAGTCTCGATCATCATTCCGACCTGCGCCGCGCAAGGGCATGTCGAAACCTGCCTGAAAACGTTGCGGGCGATGACCGCATACAAAAATCATGAGATCGTTTGTATCGACAACATTCCGGAAACGGATGCCTTCTGGAAAGATTTCGTCCGCGAGCACGCGGACAAGATCGTCGATATGCCGGCGCCGTTCAATTGGTCGCACTTCAACAATACCGCCGCGGCGGCCACGGACGGGGAATATCTGCTGTTCCTCAATGACGATATCGAAATCATTGAACCGGACTGGCTCGATGCGATGCTGGAGGCGGCGGCGTGGCCCGGTGTCGGGATCGTCGGGGCGAGGTTGCTGTACCCGAACCGGACGGTGCAGCACGCCGGCATGTTTTTGGGCGACGGTATGGGACGCCACGCGTTTCGCTA
>JBEKGV010000466.1:0-4651 GCA_050012615.1 Acetobacteraceae bacterium
GTTACACTGCCAAGCTTCGACTTGGCCAATCCCTGCTTTTCTTTTAGCTAGCCGGGCCTAATAGATTAAAACCCAACGCGTTGGAAGGTGTTGAGGTCGGATCAGCTTGGCAACGTAAGCTGACGAACCGAAGCCAATAGGGTCCTTCCGATCGTCCGTCCGATGGACGACCGTCCGGTATCGAGAACCTTGACCACGCACCCGAACGGCGAACATGGGCGCACAGCCGTCGGCGCCCAGCAACGCTGAACGTCCGGTTCCTGGATCTGCTGGTCGGCCAACCAATGGCGTAGTCTGGTCGAAACCGGTGGTGCCGCACCGGCGGCTGACGGCTATTCCGCCGCCTTTGGCGCCGGCCTGTCATAAACCCGCGTTGGGGCGGCGATCCCGCAACCGGTGCCGTCGGTCACCTGCACTGTCTCCTCCCACGGCAGGCGATAGCGGCCGGCCATGAGGTCGTGCATGTAGGTGTAGGGACAGTCCATGGCGCCGCCCTTCACCGCGGCGTAGCCCCGATGCCCGAGCTGGTAAATATTGTTCTCCACCCCCCAGACGTCCCGCGCCTCCCGCACCAGGTCGGGGCGGACTTCGGCGGTGACGACTTCGTCGGCCCGGCCCGACGCGCCGTGCGCGATGATTGTTCCGTCGAAGTCGCAGACCATTGCTTCACCCATCGAATCGAACGTGCCATCCGATCCGCACATGCAGACGCTGGCTGTAACCATCAGATTGCAGAACGCGTTTGATTGATTGGTGAACCGCCAGGCCTCGCGCACCGGAGGCGTGTAGCCGGCGGTGCGCAGCATGACCTCGGCGCCCTTGTAGGCGGCTTCTCTCGCCATCTCGGGGAACATGCCGTCATGGCAAATGATCAGCGCCAGCTTGCAACCCTTCGGCCCGGTGATCACGGGAATTCCGAGGTCGCCGGGCTCCCATGGCTCGACCGGCACCCAGGGGTGCAGCTTTCGGTAATACAGCTTCAGGTCACCGGTATCGTCGATGATCAGCCCAGAATTGTACGGCATGCCGCCGGGATTGCTCTCCATGATGGAAAAGCATCCCCAGACCTTGTGTTCGGCACAGGCGCTCTTGAACGCGGCGACTTCCGGCCCGTCCAGATCGCACAGGATTTCATCGCGGACGTCCATCGACAGCCCGTGCAACGCGTATTCCGGAAACACCACCAGATCGAGCGTGGGCATGCCGCGCTTCGCCTTGCCAACCATCGCGACGATCCGGTCGGTTTGGCGCGCAATGTCCGCGCCGGTGGCAATTTCCGGTAGCTTGAGTTGCACCAGGCCGATGACGACGCCGTTCGGGGATTTATTAAGGCCACCCAGTCCGTTCATTTCCCGTCCTCTCGCGATTGGGATTTCTCTACGAAGGCACGCAAGAACAATGCCAGCAGAAGCCCTGGGCGCTCAACGACGTGACGCTCCGTGCCACGTACAGGTTCCGGGGGCGCCGGCCCGGATGACCGCTTTGGGTCGCGAGCGGCTCTCCCCAGGCGGTGCCTCACGCCGCGAACCGGCCCGCCTTGCAAGCTGTCAAAATGACTGTGACCAGGTACTTGAGACCAGGTACCAGGGCTACCTGCGCCGCTCGATCGATGCTTATGATGCGTGCGACCGGCCGCACCTCGACCGCACGGAGGAAATAACCCAATGACGCTGACAAAACATCTTGGCCAGTTTGTCGCCGACCTCTCCCCCAATCACCTGCCGGAGGAAGCGGTCCGCGTGGCCCGCATGGGCTTCATCGACACCATCGGCACCATGATGGTGGGGCGTAAGGAAGACAGCGTCCGCATCCTCACCGAGGTCCTCGCCCCCGGCGACGGTCAGGCGACATTGACGTTCGGCGCGCGCAAGGCGCCCGCGCCTGAGGCTGCCTGGATCAACGGCACGGCGGCGCATGCGCTTGATTACGACGACGTCTCGTTGCGCGGGCATCCCTCGACCGTTCTGGTGCCGGCGATCCTCGCCGAGGCCGAAGTACTCGACTCCTCCGGCTCCGACATGATCACCGCCTATGTCGCGGGCTACGAAGTCTGGGCTGAACTGGCCCTGCGCGAGACCGGGTTGCTGCACGAAAAAGGCTGGCACCCGACCGGTCTTTACGGCGCGGTCGCCGCGGCCGCGGCGTGCGCCAAACTGCGCAAACTCGACGCGGAGAAAACCGCGATCGCCATGGCGCTCGGCGCGTCGCAATCCTCCGGCCTGATGTCGAATTTCGGCACGATGACGAAACCGTTTCACGCCGGCAAGGCCGCGCATGCCGGGATCATGGCCGCCCGCCTCGCCGAGGCCGGGTTCACCGCCAACACCGATGCGCTCGAGCATCCGCGCGGTTTCCTGCATGCCATCTCCCCGGCCGGCAACGAGGACCGCACCAGCGAACCGAAAGCCGGCAGCCAATGGGCCATCCTCACCTACGGCCTGGGCATCAAAAAGTATCCGATGTGCTATGCCACGCACCGGGCCATCGATTGCATCCTCGATCTGCTCGAGAACAGTCCGATCCAGGTCCGCGACGTGAAGAAAATCAGCGTCAGCATCAGCGACAATGCGTCGAAGGTGCTGCGCAACCGGCAGCCGGACACCGGGCTCGCGGCGAAGTTCAGCATTCAGTTCGCGATGGCGAGCGGCATCATCGCCAAACGCGTTGGACTGCGCGAGTTGACCGATGGGTTCGTGCAACGGCCCGACGTCCAGGAGATGATGCGGAAGGTCGAGGTCGTCACGACATCGCAATACGATCCGGACATGCCCGGCGCCGCGCCGTTCGACACGGTGGCGGTCGAACTCAACGACGGCCGCACCATCGAAGGCGCCCCGGTCGCGCGCGCCACCGGCCATCCGAGCCGGCCGCTGACCGATGCTCAGCTTTACGACAAGTTCGCCGATTGCCTGGATGCCGGAGAGTCCGAGATCTCAGCGGACGAATTGTTCCGGCGTCTGTCGCAAATCCAGTCGATCTCGGCCCGCGAACTGACGGCGGCCTGATCAAGGCCCCGATCGAGGCTAGTGCCCGCCATCGCTTACCCACAATCGCTGAATCGCGAGGCAGGGTCGATACATCGTCATGGCCGGGCTCGACCCGGCCATCTCTCGCGGCACTGTGCTGGAAAAGATAGCCGACTCAAGCCCGCCCATGACGCGGGGATGTGTTGCGCTTCAACGATTCTGGGTGCCAGGACACCGCGTGGAGACGCGGTTCAGGCCGGTTTGAACTTCATCGCCACGCCGTTCATGCAGTAACGCTGCCCGGTTGGCCGGGGCCCGTCAGGGAACACGTGCCCGACGTGGCCGCCGCAATTGGCGCAGTGCACCTCGATCCGCGTCATGAAGAAGCTGCGGTCTTCGGTGGTGGCGATGGCTCCCTCCAGCGGATCCCAGAAACTCGGCCAGCCGGTGCCGCTTTCGAATTTCGTCCCGGCATCGAACAGAGCCTGCTCGCACCCCGCGCAGACGAACGTCCCCGGCCGTTTCTCCTCGTTGAGCGGGCTGGTGCCGGCGCGCTCGGTGCCATGCTTGCGCAGCACCTGGAACTGCGGCGGGTTGAGCAACTGTTTCCACTCGTCCTCGGTGTGCTGAACGTTGAATGTCTCCTCGGTCTTTGTTCCACCGCCAAACAACCGTGCCATGCCGGCCTCTCCCTGAGTGTCCCGGCGAATGTAGGGTGGCGCGGCCGACTTATCCAGCCGGATTGCGGCAGTGCTCCGTTCAGTAGAGCGGGCAGTTGACCGATCCGCGACAGCTGGATTGTTTGGGCGGGTTCTTCGCGGCGATCATTTGTTGCTGGGCCGGAAATATTGCAGCATCGCCAACGCCGCGGCCTGGCGTTGCACGGTCTCGGCCTGATGCGATGCGTTCAGATCGGCGACCCAGCGCCGGTCGGCCGCGGCGACGTCTCGCTGCAGATCCTTCAATCGATTCTGACCAAGCCGTGCGGCCTCACCCCACGTGATCTTGCGTCGAGAGAGCAATACCGTGACGGCCCTTGCTTTCGCGAAGGTGTTGGCGAGAATTGGAACGATATCCGGTCTGGCGGGCAGGAGCGACCCGAGCACCCGTGTTCGGCACGGAGTCGAATCGTCGTAAGCGGTGGCCGCCAGCTTCGCCTCGGACGGGGAGGGGCGTTTCCAGTCCCTCAATTGCGCCTTCGTCGCGCGTCCGGTTTCGGGGTCGGCCGTGTGCACGAGCAAAGCCGCGTATTCCGGCTTGGCCCACACCGCCAGAGCGCACGATTTGAAACGCGCCAGCGCCTCGATCGCGACTGTCGCCGATCGTTGTTCCTGTTGTTGCGCGGCGGTCGTGCATCCCGTCACCGCGGCCACGGAACATAATTGGGGAGTCTGCCGGGAACCGCTCGAGCACCCGCCCAGGACCGCCACGGCGCACAAAAGCACCCAAACCGTCGACCTGGATCGTTCTGCACGCGGCATGGCCGCCTCCTGTCCGCGGATTTGGTTTTTGCCAGGCCCATGCGAACGCGAGCCTCGTAAGAATTCATGAGGTGCCAGCAATAGGTTACTGAAACATGTCGCGGCTTCTAAGAGGAAAGTTAACTTACGCGGCGCGAGTCGGTTCAGCTCGCCGATTACTGGGCGCTTCTCGGGTTCATGCGGAAAAGGTCGAGCCATTACATG